>CAZLGY010000145.1:0-5468 GCA_964559165.1 uncultured Chryseobacterium sp. | reverse complement strand
CTCCACGCGTCCCAACAGGCTCTCGGGCAGGTGCCCTTCGATGGCTTCCGGGACGTGGCCCTCCCGCCGGATCTCGATCAGCTGCGCGCTTCCATCCGCGAGCACCTCCGCGAGATGGACCACCTCCGCAGCCGCCTCGATACCCTGCCCAATGACCAGGACCGCTTCCGCGATGCCCTCCGCATCGTGGACCTCGATGACCGCGTGGTGCGTGCCTATGCCCGCCTCGACTCCTGGAAGGTGTCCGGCGTGGACCCGGGGGAGGAACCCCGGCCCTCCCAGCGGTCGGGCGCTGCACTCCAACGCGAGCTGCAGAACATCCGGTCCTACCTCGCACGTCACCGCAGCGGCAAACGACCCGCACCTGCGCCCCGCGTCGCACAATGGGAGCAACGCCTCGCACAGGTCCAACAGCTCATCGATGCTCTTCCATAGGTCCGATATCCGCATCGAGTCCGAACCCGAAGGACCGCCACAACCCGCAGGGGCCAGCGTGTCCGGTGCGGCCCACTTCGTCATCGGCCGCAAACGCGCCGACCTCGATGCCCTCATCGGGCCGCTCCATCCCGATCAGCACATCCACATCCCGTCCCTCGGCTCCTGGTCCATGCACGATGTGCTCGCCTTCCTGCTCCGCCGGACCGGTCCCGCTGACGTGTGGATCACCTCGTGGACCATCACCGAGGAACCCGTGCGGCTGCTCCTCGAACACCTCCAGACCGGCGCCATCCGCAGCCTCAAGGCCCTGTTCTCCGAACGCGTGGAGGCCATGAACCCCGCCGCTCACCAGCTCGCCCGCTTCAACCTCCAGGTGAAGCTCACGAAGATCCACGCCAAGAGCATCGTGCTGCTCAACGACGCATGGGGCATCACCGTGGGCGGCTCGGCCAACTTCACCCGCAACCCGCGCATCGAGAAGTACATCATCTGCACCCATCGCGCCATCGCCGAGTACGAGCGCGATTGGATCGAGGCCGTCATGGCCGATGCCGACCCCTTCACCGCCCATGGATGAGAAACAACTCGAGGAGGCCGGGTATTTCGCCGCCCTGCTGCTCTCCGATGCGGAGCTCGATGACCTGCTCGAACTGCCGTCCGGCTCGGTGTCCCGTGCCGTCCTCAACAGGGACAGCACCCTGGGGCGTGCCGTCCGGGCCGGACGCCTGCGCACCAAGTGCGAGCTCCATGAAAGCATCCTCACCACCGCTCGCCGCCATAGCACGCCCGCCCAGCAGATGGCCGCCGATCTCCTTCGCAAGCTCGACATCCAATGAGGACCCATCTCTCCGAGGCCGAGGCCATCGTCGCATGGCTCCAGACACCGCTCGATGAGCGCTGCCCCCTGCCTCCCAAGGAACAGGCCCTGCTCGAACGCTGGAACGTGGCCGACAACCTCCTGCGGGAGCACCTCTCCGAACGCAGGGTGGTGCCCATGCTCATGGACAAGTGGGGCTACTCGGAAAGCAGCGCACGACGCGACCTGGACTGCGCACGACGCGTCTGGGGCACACGCCCCCGCGCCGACAAGGCCTACCTGGCCAACATGCTCATCGACTACCTCACCGAGACCATGGTGAAGGCCGGCAAGGCATGCAAGTTCGGCGACGTGTCACGCCTGGCCAAGGTCATCATCGAGGCCGCAGGGCTCAACCGCCGCGAGGAGGCCGCTCCCGATCCAGCCGCGCTGGACCGGCCCGTGGCCCTGCTCACCGTGTACAGCCCAGAGCTCGTGGGCGGCGCGCCCATGTCCGAGACGGACCGCGCTGCGCTCGTCCAACGCATGCTCCGCCAGAAACGCGACAAGGGCTTCGTGGAGACCAGCACCATCGCCCAGCTCGCACAGGCCACGGACCATGACCAGCCCACCGCCTGACAGGGTCCACTACAACCGGCCACAGCTGCGCTCGATGGCCGTCATGGCCCAGCATGAAGTGGCCATCTGGGGACGCGGCACCGGCAAGTCCGATGGGCTCATCGCCCCGCGCATGGCCCACAACGCGTTCGCCATGCCGCGCTCCCTCGGGGGCCTGGAGGCCCGCAGCTTCGCGCAGATCCTCACCCGCACCCTGCCGCCCGTGGTGCGCGGGCTCGAACGCCTCGGTTACAAGCTGGAACGGGATTTCACGGTGCGCGAGCGTGGGCCACGTGCATGGCAGCTCCCGCTCATGCCGCCGCTGCGCTGGGAGAACACCATCCACTTCCGCAACGGGTCGGCCATCGCCCTGATCAGCCAGCAGAACCCGGGCAGCGCCAACGGCCTGAGCCTCGACTGGCTCATCGCCGATGAGGCCAAGTACCTCAAACGCGATCAGGTGCTGCCCGCCATGCGCGGCAACAAGGACCGCTTCGGGTCGCTCAGTTGCCACCAAAGCACGCTGCTCTGCTCGGACATGCCCACCACACCGTCCGCCCGATGGCTGCTGGAGAAGGAGACCGAGATGGACCCCGCCCTCGTGGACCTCCTCCTCGCCACGCAGTTCGAGATCGGCAAACGCCGCTCGGCCCTGCTCGCCGGGTCGCTCGCACCCGGCTCGGTACCCGTGTACACCTCGCGCATCCGCCAGCTGGAGCGTGAGCTCAACGAACTGCGCAAGGGCACGCTTTACTTCAGCATGGCCAGCGCACTGGATAACATCGATGTGCTCGGCCCATCCTACATCGCCCGCATGAAGCAGGTGCTGCCCGATCACCTCTTCCGCACCTCGATCCTCAACCTCCGTCCCGACAGGGTCGAGGGCGGGTTCTACCCGGACCTCGATGACGAGCAACATACCTACATCCCGACGCTCAGCCCCTTCATCGCTCAGGCAGGCAATGAGCTGCTCGGTCAACCTCCCCTGGAGGATTGCCGCAAGGACGGTGACCTCGTGCCGGGACTGCCCCTGGAGCTCGCGCCGGACTTCGGGGCATCGTTCAACTGCCTGGTCATCGGGCAGCTGTTCGATCAGGAGTTCAACATCATCAACCAGGTCTTCGTCAAGCACCCCCTGAAGATCCGCGACCTCGCCCGGCGCTTCCACACCTACTACCAGCACCACGCCTGCCGCAGGTACCGCCTGTACTATGACCACACCATGGTGGGGGAGGATGCCGTGCGTGAGTATGGCTTCGTGCTGGAGCTCTCCCGCGAACTGCGCGCGCTCGGCTGGCACGGGGAGGAGGTGTACATCGGTCAGGCACCCGGTCACCACGAGAAGTATGTGTTCTGGTCCCGCCGGTTCAACCACGCGGACCCCCAGCTCCCCGCCGTCCGGTGGAACGCCGAGAACTGCGAACCGACCCTGCTCAGCATGCGCCTCGCCGGTGCGAAACAGACCCGCCGCGGCTTCGAGAAGGACAAGTCCCCGGAGAAGGACCCCAACGCCGACCAGGCCGGTACCACCCACCTGTCCGATGCCTGCGACCTGCTCGTCATCGGACGCTTCCTCACCCTCACCTCAGGGGACGCCACAGGGGTGGACGTGCTCTTCGGTTGATGGTACAGGGCGACCGGGCGGGCTCTCCGTTCTATCTCCGTTGCGCTGCGTGATCCTCACGCAACGGAGGATGCCACTGCGATCCCTGTCGCTCGGGTCGCTCAGCTCCGCGCACCGCGCCACCACGCGCCCCGAATGCGCTCCCACAACGGGCATCACACACCCACCGTCAGCTCCCCATATATCCGTCCTGCAGGGGCCGGCAACTGCCAACGCGCCACAGAGCGCCGCGTGGGCTATCGCCGTTCCGTGACGGCCCGCACGGGCCGTCACGGGGGGAAGCGCCGCAGCGCCAACGGGTTACCGTTCGGCGCTGCGGCGCTGGTTGAATTGCACCCCCACCGGAACCCCAGAACCGGCCGCGACCACGCTGGGCGATGGCCGCGGCCGTTGTTCCTGACCGCATGCGCTACGATACCGCGCACGCTCCATGACCCCACCCCGATAAGGACGGCGGCGGCGGGCTTCCGCTCCACGGCACCGCCCCGATGAGCGCACCCCGGCGTGGAGGTCGAACCCGGCGCGACCGCGCCGGCCAGCACCGGGGCAGGCAGCCTCCAGCAAGGTGCCCTGGCCGCACGCACGGCGGTCTTTCCCTCGCAGGCCACGCGCAACGACGATGAACGCTCCGCCCGACAGGCTCCGCACTGCGCTCCTTCCAGGCCCCTTGACCACCCCGAACGGTCCCCCTCCACGTTCGGCCCTCACCATCACCTGCCCCCTAAGCCCCGCATGCCCGTGGTCAGCCCAGGGGTGTCCGTCCTCGACCCATTGCAAATGGACGACGGCTCGCTCGTGCATCGGCCTGCAGCCTCCCACAAGGGCTTTCGCGGCATAAGCTGCCTGGACGTTCAGAAGATACGTCCGCAGTTATTCCACGTCCCTTGTGGGTGCAGCTCCCCGTCGTTCTCCCATTGCATGGTTCGATCACTTAACACCCCAAAAACCAACACGAACATGCAGAGCAAGGAGTACATCGGTCACGGCACCAAGCACGAACAGTGGGACCTCATCGACGTGGTCATCGACTGGGCCAAGGCGCGCGAGCACAGCTTCCAGTACGAAGGCCGCACCTTCGTGAAGTTCACCGTCGCCGCACGCCGCCAGACCAGCGAGTACGGCAAGACCCACACCGTGTACGTGCGGCCCAAGGAGGCACCGGCCAAGGCCGAGGCCGCCGAACCCGCCCCGGCACCGGCCAAGCGCAGCAAACGCGCCAAGGCCTGATCGCCTCCACCACGCCCGGGGTCCGGTCCATCCGGGCCCCGGTGCCGTGTTCCACAGGCCTCTTTTATTTCCACGCGCTATCCACCGCCCGGAAGCCCGCCGCCGCCGTCCTGGAGCTTCCCGTGCACCACCGGAACAGCGTTCCTCCGCATGATCCATAAGGGCCTACTCACTCACTACGACATTACGTGACGTAGTGAATATCTATTCCAGCAGTGTGGATCATTGGTCAGGCCAAAGGTGTGCGGGCGCGCGGAACGGGTGTTAGGTACTGTCCATGGCACAGCAAGGAATGCTCGCGCACACTTCGCGCTGCATGCAAGCATGCGCGAAGTCTCCGCGATTCCTCCTTGCCCTCATCCGCGCACCCGCCAGTGGGACGGGCCTGACCAATTCCCACTAACACCATGCCTGCCAAACACACAAAGGACCTGTCCGTCGTGAACGAAGTGACCATCGCCTACCGCTCCCGTTCCACGGCACCGCGACCGGTCATCCGCCATGCCCAGGATGCCTATGATACCCTCTTGCCCTTCTTCGATGAATGCATGGACATGCACGAGGAGTTCTGGATCATCCTCCTCGATCGGGCCAACCGCGCCAAAGGGGTCTACAAGGTCAGCCAGGGTGGCATCTCCGGAACCACCTGCGACCCGAGGCTCATCTTCTCCTGTGCGCTCAAATGCCTCGCCTCAAGCATCGTCCTCGCACACAACCACCCCAGCGGCCAGCTCCGACCCAGCGAGGAGGACATCCGCCTCACCC
>CAZLGY010000144.1:0-5491 GCA_964559165.1 uncultured Chryseobacterium sp. | reverse complement strand
CGGGGTGCCGCTGGTGGAGATCGTGAGCGAGCCTGACATCCGCAGCGCGCAGGAGGCCTACGATTACCTCGTGGAGGTGCGGCGCCTGGTGCGCTACCTGGACATCTGCGACGGCAACATGGAGGAGGGCAGCCTGCGTTGCGATGCCAACATCAGCCTGCGCCCCAAGGGAACGGAGCGCTTCGGAACGCGGTGCGAGGTGAAGAACATGAACAGTTTCCGCAATGTGATGCGTGCCATCGAATACGAGGCACAGCGCCAGAGCGAAGTGCTCGCTGAAGGAGGTACGATCCACATGGAGACGCGCACCTTCGATGCGGCCAGGGGCATCACCGTGGGCCTGCGCAGCAAGGAACAGGCCCACGACTACCGCTACTTCCCGGAACCCGACCTGCAGCCGCTCACGGTGACCGAAGCGGACAAGGCGGCCATCCGCAGTGCCATGCCACCGCTGCCCCGCGAACTGCGCGCCAGATACACCGCACAGCTCGGCCTCAGCGAATACGACGCCGGCATCCTCACCGACGACAAGGCCACCGCGCTCTACTACGAAGCCCTCATCGCCCGCACCTCCAACTACAAGGGTGCCGCCAACTGGGTGATGGGTGACGTGCGCGGATGGCTCAACGAACGCGGCCTCCCCATGGAGTCGTTCCCCATCCCCGCAGAGCGCCTCGCCGGCCTCATCGCGCTCATCGATGCGGGCAGGGTCAGCCACAGCATCGCCGCGCAGAAGCTCTTCCCCCTGATGCTGGACGATGCGGCGAGCACCGCCGAACAGCTCGCCCTGAAGCACGACCTGGTGCAGGACACCAACGTGGACCTCATCGAGGCCATCGCACGCGACGTGATGGCCCGGTACCCCGACAAGGTGGAGGCCTACCGCAGCGGCCAGAAGGGCCTGCTGGGGCTCTTCATGGGCGAGGTGATGAAAGGCACCAAGGGCAAGGCCGATCCCAAGCGCGCCAGCGACGTGGTGCGCCATCTCCTGGACACCAACTAAGCGAACCCCGAACGACATGCAACGCGTTCTTCCCCTCCTCTCCTTCTCCCTGCTGCTGGCCGCCTGTGGCGGAAGTGGATCACGCCAGGTGGAGCTCCGCATCGAAGGCGCCGCCGGACGCACCGCCTACTTCGACCGCTTCGAGAACGGCCGAACCTACCACGTGGACTCCGTGACCCTGGGCAGCGACGGCTCAGGCACCCTCGACGTCCCGGCATTGCCGCTGGATTTCTACCGGATCGCCGTGGGCGATGAACAGCTGGTGGTGGCCCTGGACTCCGCCGAATCCGTGTCCGTGGAGGCCGTGGCCGGGAACCTCGCCGCGCCCACCGCGGTGAAAGGCTCCACCCACAGCGAGGCCTACCACGGGTTCCTCACCGAAACACGCACCTACGAAACCAAGCGCGATGCGCTGCGCCAGCGGATCGCGGCCGAACCGGCCAACACCGCGGCGGTACAGGAGCTCAACGAGCTCAACAGGTCCTTCTACGACCGCTGCGTCGCCTTCACCAAGGAACAAAGCAGCTCGCCGGCCGTCTTCGCCGCCGTCAACCGGCTCAACATCCAGCAGGAGCTCGCGCTCTTCAAGCAGGTGCGTGATGACATGCGCAAGACCATGCCGCGTTCCGACTTCTACGGCCAGTTCAGACAGGGGGTTGACCAGCTGGAGCAGCAGGAGATCGCCATGAAGCTGCAGCAGGAGGAGGCTGCACGGCTGGCCGGCATGCTCCCCATCGGGGGCGTGGCTCCGGAGATCCGCCAGCAAACACCCGACGGCGGGAACTTCGCGCTGAGCGACCTGCGCGGCAAGTACGTGCTCGTCGATTTCTGGGCCAGTTGGTGCCGCCCCTGCCGCATGGAGAACCCCAACGTGAAGCGCGTCTACGACATGTACCACAAGAAGGGCTTCGAGATCCTGGGGGTCTCCCTGGACCGCGACCATGGCGCGTGGGTGCAGGCCATCAAGGACGACGGACTTCCCTGGAAGCACGTGAGCGACCTGGGCTTCTGGAGCAACGCGGCCGCCCAGGAGTACGGCGTCAGCAGCATCCCGTTCACCGTGCTGCTCGACAAGGAGGGCAAGGTGCTGGAGAAAGGCCTGCGCGCCGAACAGCTCGAGACCGCCCTCGCCAGGCTCTTCGGCAGCTGACGGGCCGCCGGTCACACACGCCCGACCGCTCATGTGATCGAACCGGGTGCCGTGCGCACGGCGCCTATGTTTGCCCACGCCCCAACGCCTGAGGCCAACACATGACCCGCCCGCCCGAACGCACCCGCCCGCTCCGTGCCGTCCTCCTCGCCGTGCTCTGCGCACCTGCCTGCACTGCCACACTTGTCTTGGCACAGGAGCCGTTCCAACAGCGGGTGGACCTCACCATCAACGTGCGCTTGGACGATGTTGCGCATGTGCTGCATGGTGAGGAGACCATCCGCTACACGAACAACAGCGGCACCACGCTTGATACCCTGTGGCTGCACCTGTGGCCCAACGCGTACGCGGCCCCCAACACCGCGCTGGACAAGCAACTGGTGCGCTCCGGAGAGCTCGACCTGCACTTCGCCACGGCCGCCGAACGCGGTGGCATCGACAGCCTCGACTTCCGCGACGCCAATGGCACCACCCTCGCCTGGGGCTTCCATCCACACCATGCCGACATCGGCTGGGTGAAGCTGGCCACGCCCGTTGCACAGGGCGCCACCACCACCCTGAGCACCCCCTTCCGCGTGAAGGTCCCCGATGGACGCTTCAGCCGCCTGGGCCACACCGGGCAGGCCTACTACATCACCCAATGGTTCCCCAAGCCCGCGGTGTTCGACAAGGATGGCTGGCACACCATGCCCTACCTGACACAGGGCGAATTCTTCAGCGACTTCGGCAGCTACGAGGTATCCATCACACTGCCCGCCAACTACGTGGTCGGTGCCACCGGGGTGCTCCAGAACAAGGAGGAGCGCGAGCTCATGGACCGCATGGCCTCACCGGAATGGCGGTACCCGGAACCCATCACGGACCTGCGGACCGGCAAGCCGCGCTACGACCAGTTCCCTGCCTCCACAGAGGAAATGAAGACGCTGCGCTTCGTGCAGGACAACGTGCACGACTTCGCCTGGTTCGCTGACAAGCGCTTCAGGGTGCGCAAGGATGTGGCCACCCTGCCCGAAAGCGGCCGTGCCGTCACGGTGTGGGCCCTCTTCACCCCCAGGAACGCCGGGGAATGGGAAGCCATCGGCACCCGTTCGCTCGTGAACAGCCTGGTGCACTACAGCGAATGGCTGGGCGATTACCCCTATGACGTGTGCACTGCCGTGGATGGCACGATCAGCGCGGGCGGTGGCATGGAATACCCCATGATCACCATCATCGGCGACATGGGCAACGCCCAGGCGCTGGACAACGTGATCGCGCACGAGGTGGGGCACAACTGGTTCCAGGGCATCCTCGCCAGCAACGAACGCGACCACCCCTGGATGGACGAGGGGATGAACAGCTTCGTGGAGCTCACCTACATGCGGCGCCACTATCCCGGCAGCAGCATGGGCATCTCCATCCCCGGCCTCTCCAAGGAGCTCGCCAGCAGCGATGCACACCGCCAGCAGAGCGAACTGGGCTACCGGCTCAACGCACGCCGCAACCTGGACCAGGGCCTCTGCCTGCACAGCGCGGACTACACCGGGACCAACTACGGCACCAACGTCTACATGAAGTCGGCGCTGGCCTTCGATCACCTGCTGGCCTATTTGGGGGAAGCGGATATGAAGCGCTGCATGCGCGCCTATTACGCGGAGTTCAAGTTCCGCCACCCTGCACCAGCGGACGTGCAACGCATCTTCGAGCGGGAAAGCGACAAGGACCTGAACTGGCTCTTCAAGGGTTTCCTGTGCACCGATGAGAAGTACAGGGTGAAGGCGGTATCACTGGACCGCCGCCTCGATGGAGGAACGGAAGAGCGGATGCACCTCGGCCACCGTGCCAAAGGTCCATCGAAGGTCCCCTTCGCCATCACCGGTTACCATGGCACCGACAGCCTTGGAACGGTGTGGGGCTGGAACCATGGCTTCGGTCACCAGGGTAGAACGGAGTACGCGCGGCTGCCCTGGCCCGAAGTGGACCGCGTACGCATCGATGCGGGGCAGCGCACCCTCGACATCGACCGCCGCAACAACACCGTGCGCGCCAGCGGTGCCTTCAAACGCAGCACCGCGCCGCGCATCAAGTTCCTCGCCGGGCTCGAACAGCAGGACCATGGCTCCATCTTCTACGCACCGGCCGTGGCGGCCAACGGGCACGATGGCCTGCAACTGGGCCTGCTGCTGCACAACACCACCTTCCCCAGCCAGCGCACCGAATGGGTCGCTGCACCCCTCTATGGCCTGGGCAGCGAGCGCTTCGGCGGCGCCGCGCGCATCGAACACCACTTCGACCGGCTGCGCAGCGCAGTGTTCCAGAACATCCACCTTGGCCTCAGCGCGCGCTCCGCATCCACGCTGCACGACCACTACAGGAACGACGGGTACCTGAAGCTGCAGCCGTCGGTGCGCCTCGATCTCAAACGCGATCCGCTCACCCGTCCGTGGTCGCACAGCATCACGGTGCGCGGCGTATACCTCGCCCTGGACAGCCGCATCGATGTGCCGGAGACCCCGGTAACGGAGCGCAGGGAGGAACGCTCCTACCTGGAGCTGGGCTTCACCGCACAGGACCGGTATGCGCTCTCACCCACCACTGTGAACCCGCTGATCACCGTGGGCAATGGCATGGCGCGCGCATCGCTGGAGGTGCGCCAGGCCTTCACCTACAACCGCCGCAAGGACCAACTGCGCCTGCGGCTCTTTGCGGGCACCTTCCTGGACAAGGATGCACAAGGCCTGCGCACCGGACTGGAGGCATGGGGCCTCAGCTGGGGTCCGGAAGACCTGCTCTTCGACCACGCCTACCTGGAGCGCGGCGCCACGGAGCGCCTGCTCAGCCGTCAGTTCACCAAGCAGCAGGGCGGCTTCAAGACACCCTTCCTGGGGGGTGGCAGCGACACCTGGACCGCGGCGCTCAACGTGGAGTTCGACCTCCCCTTCAAGGTGCCCTTGTCCCTCTTCGCCAGTGCCGGTGCAGCACCCCTCACACGGATCACCTCCGAAGAGCGCACCACCGTTGCGGCAGGGTATGCCGAAGCGGGCATCGGCCTCCAACTGATGCGCGACGTCATCGAACTGTGGCTGCCGCTGGTCGTTTCGCAGCGCATCGCCGATGAGGAGACCTTCCGGGGACGTGGCGTGGCCGACCGCATCCGCTTCGTGTTCGCACTGGAGCAACTGGACCCCACCCGCCTGTTGCGCCGGGTGAAGCCGTGAGCCGCAACCATCCCGTTACCCCGATCGGCACGCCGCGCGAACACCGGATCGCCGATCTTCGCAGCTGTGCAGCCCGGCCAACGCATCCACTTCCTGAGCGACTTCCACCTTGGCGTGCCCGATGCCGCAAGCAGCCTGGCC
>CAZLGY010000143.1:0-5523 GCA_964559165.1 uncultured Chryseobacterium sp. | reverse complement strand
GACCAGGCATGCCGTCGGTGATATGTCGGGTGTGCCATCGCCGCTACCGAACCTTGTCCCAAGGAGAACTGACGAAAGGTCCGGCGAGAGTTTCGTGATGAACTGGCCTCCACCTGGGACTTGGTAGGTGGCACCCTGGATCAGCTGGCCGGCCGGTGCTGTGGTCTGGCCGAACAGGAAGGGGTTGTCCGTCGCATCGAGTTCGATGAAGTAGACCTGGTCATAGGCCGGTGAACCCCAGTAGGTGAGCGCGTCGAGGCTTGCAAGGCCGGGGACAAGGCGTGCAACGAACCCCTCGGCACTGCCGCCCGCGTTGGTGGGGCGCACAGCGTTCGCACTCGCAGGAAGATCGGTGCTGGTGGTGCCTCCACACAGGTAAAGTCGACCGTCCTGGCCCAGCGCACCGTTGTAACAGGCATCCGATCCTGCGCCCCCGATGAAGCTGGCGTACTGCAGCGTGGTGAGCGTTGCATTGAACCGGGCCACGTAGCCATCCTGCGCGCCGCCCCGGTAGGAAGGGGAGACCGCATCCGGTGTGATGGGCGCGTTGGTGCTCTGGGTGCAACTCACCACCCATACCTGTCCCTGTTCGTCCAGGAGCACCTCGCCGCGCACCTCATCGGCGTAGTTGAACCGCAGGCCCGCAGCCGTATTGATACCATCGTTCGCACTTCCACCGAGGTAGGTGCTACCCCGCAGCAAGGACCCGTCGGCGCTCAGCCGGGCAAGCACCATGTCCGTTCCAGTGGGGAACGATACCCCGAGCCCGGAGGGCGTCACCGCGCTTCCTCCGGAGAAGGTATCATCGAACGCGCTGGGAACCATCGGGAAGTCGGTGGAGCCCGTTGTGCCCAGCAGCAGGAGTTCGTCGTTGTCGTCCACGATCAGGCTGTGTGGCATTTCATCGCGGGAGCCACCGAGGTATGTGCTCCACACCAGGAAGCTGCCCGTGGTGTCGTACTTGGTGATCACGATATCCGTTCCGCCGTTGCCGCCCTGGCCGGTGCCACCTGCGAAGCTCGTCTGGTAGGCCCCGATGGTGGTGGGGTACTGGTTGCCGAAGGCGGTACTGCCTGCGTAAAGGAAGCCGGCACGATCGAAGGTCGCCGTGTAGCCGAAGTTGTTGCTGAAGGAGCCGGAGTAGGTGGCGAACGCGAGCGTGGGGTCGATGATCAGCGGTACGCTCTCGTCATAGTCACCCACATCGAAGCCGTATCCGTCCTTGAAGACCCTGTAGGCACAGGATACAGGTACATGGCGCCCCGCGATCACCTGGTAGGCGATCGGGATATGCTCGGTGATCCGTCCCAATGTGGTCTCCACCAGCAGGGTGGCTCCGCGAAGGCTGACAGCGCTGGCACCTTCATAGGTGAACCGCAGTTTGCTCACGTCCGCACCGGGCCGCACGTGCAGGTCGTATTTGGCCGCGCCACCGTTCAACCTGAAGACAGCGTCGCAACCGGGCGCAACGCCCTCCATGCGGACCTGGCGAAAGGCGCGGGCATGACGCACCCACTTCCGTTGGTCCGTGCCAAGCAGGTAGTGATGCTCCCCCGCAAGCGCACTGTCCGCTGAGCATCTGTTGTCCGCCACCGCCGAGGTGAAGCGCAGCCTCACGGCATGCCTGCGAATGCGTTCCAGCGGGTGTTGCCCCACCTGGCCGTGGGTCTCCGCGGCGGCTTTCGCATCGAACAGGTCGATCAGGAGGCCGTCGCGCTCGAACCATAGGATGGCACCGTCCAGGGCCGCCTGGTAGGTAACCCCACCTGGCCACTGCCCCTTGTTCTCGATGACCTGCGGCCCTCCGGCCCTGCCATACAGGGCAAGTGCTGCGAGGATGATCAGGAGGATGGCACGGGGGGGGGCCATGGAGGCCCGAAGATACTCCCAGCCGCCGGTCAGGCTGCCCGGATGAAGCGTTACTTTCCGGTCGTGATGCATTCAACTCCATGGTGCACATGATCGGCGACAATGCCAAGCGAGCAGGACGAAATACTGGCAGCACGGATCGATCCCCGCCATTTCGCGGTGTTGTATGAGCGCTATTTCAACACCATCTTCAGGTTCATCCTGCGCCGCACCCAGGACCGTGAGTTGACCGCCGATCTTGCGCAGCAGACCTTCCTGAAGGCCATGCTCGGACTTCATCGATACGAGCCGCGGGGGCTGCCTTTCAGGGCCTGGCTCTATCGCATCGCACTGAACGAATTGCGCATGTTCTGGCGGAAGCGCCGAGAGGTGTGCATCGACCTGGCCCATGGCGAGGCCCGTCTTCTTTCGGAGGAGATGGGTATGGAGGACGATGACGGAACGCTCCGCAGGTTGGCGGACCGCCTCGGTCGCCTCGATCAGGACCGCGCCCGGCTGATCGAGCTCAGGTACATGGATGGGCTCAGCTTTGCTGAGTTGGGCCAGGTGCTGGGGATCGGTGAGGACGCGGCCAAGATGAGGACCCATCGCGCACTGGCGATGTTGCGCAAATACCTTGTTCAACGACCATGAAGCGTCAGTACCGCATAACGCCACCCGGGCACGCGCAGCCTTCGGATGAGGAGATCGCCCGGTTCCGTGACGCACGCCGTCTGGTGCACGCCTACGAAAAGGCAGTGCGCCGCCCCCGGCGTCCGCTGTACCGAGATCCCAAGGCGTTCCTCGTGCTATTGGTGGTCGTGCTGCTGGCCTGGTTGCTTTCAGGTGACCACCGGCAAGCTGGTCAACGGGACCCTGCCTTGCAAGACGGGGGTGCCCAGAAGGTGCCATGATGCACCGGAATGCGCGATACCGTAGTTTCGCCACATGCGCATCCTTCGTACGATACCTGTCTTCATCCTGCTCCTCCACCTGCCCGTGCAGGCCCATGAGGGCATGTGGCTTCCCACCCTGCTCAAGAGCATCGAGGGTGATCTGCAGTCGGCCGGGCTTCGGCTCTCCGCCGAGGACATATACAGCATCAATCGAAGCAGCCTCAAGGATGCCATTGTTCTTTTCGGAGGGGGGTGTACTGCCGAAGTGATCGGGCGCGAAGGGCTCATCCTCACCAATCACCACTGTGGGTTCGGCTCCATCACCGACCATAGCACGGTGGAGAACGACCGGTTGAAGAACGGTTTCTGGGCGGCCAGCAAGGGAGAGGAGCTCCGTAATCCCGGGCTGACCGCCACCTTCATCATCCGCATGGAGGACGTCAGCGAACGTATCCTGCCACAGCTCGATGCCGCCATGAGCGAGGCCGCCCGGCGTGATGTGGTGTCCAGCTTGTCCGAGGCCATCGTCAAGGAGGCCACCGCCGGCACCCACTATCGTGCGGTGGTGCGACCGTTCAATTATGGGAACAGCTATTACCTCATCGTATCGGAGACCTTCCGTGACGTGCGGCTCGTGGGTGCGCCTCCCAGCGCCATCGGCAAGTTCGGTGGCGATACGGACAACTGGATGTGGCCCCGGCACAACGCGGACATGAGCCTGTTCCGCATCTACGCAGGGCCGGACAACAAGCCCGCCGATCCCAGCGATGCCAATGTTCCGTTCACGCCCCGCCATGTGCTGCCCATGAGCCTCGAAGGACCGGTGGAGGGGGAATACGCCATGATCTTCGGCTTCCCCGGCAACACGCAGCGCTACCTCACCTCCTACGCCGTGGCTTACGTGCTGGAGAAGGCCGATCCGATGCGGGTGGAAATGCGCACCGCCAGCCTGGAGGTCATCGATGCGGCCATGCGGAGCAGTGACCGCACCCGTCTCCAGTACGCCGATAAGCAGGCCGGTATCAGCAACGCGTGGAAGAAATGGATCGGTGAAATGCGCGGTCTCAAGGAACTGAACACATTGGGCCGAAAGCGCGAACAGGAAAAGGACTTCACCGAACGCGCCACCAGTGCCGGGCGCGATGACCTGCTTTCCGTGCTGCCCGAGTTGGAGCTGGCATACCGTGACTACATACCTTATGCCACTGCGCGTGACCTGTTCGTGGAAATGGCCTATTACGGCCCGGAAGCACTCCGTTTTGCCGATGGCTTCAAGAGCCTGTTGCTGGACCACGCGCAACTGAGCGCACAGGGTAAGTTGGAAACCGAGCGGGACCAACGGCTGGCAGCTGCCGACACCTACTTCCAGAACTACGATGTGGAGGTGGACAAGCGCGTGTTCAAGGCGTTGTTGCCGATCTACCGTACGCATGTGCCGGCAGCACTGGCACCGTCGTTCCTGCAGGAGTTGGATGTCCGCTACAAGGGCAACGTGGATGCGTGGGTGGAGTCCCTGTATGCCCGCAGCATCTTCACGGATGGCACGCGTCTCAGGAACGCATTCGCGAAAACCACGAAGGGAGGGCTCTCAAAGCTGGCGAACGACCCCCTGTTCCGTGTGAGCCAGAGCATCTTCGGCAATTTCCTCCAGGATGTGCGCCCACAGCATACGGTGCTCGGGGATCGCATCGAGCGTGCCATGCGCCGCTACGTGAAAGGCCAGATGGACCTGGAGCCCGGCCGTACGTTCTGGCCGGATGCGAACAGCACCTTGCGGCTATCCTACGGCAAGGTGGAGGGTAGCGGCCCGCGTGATGGAGTTACCTATGGTGCCTTCACCACCTTGGATGGTGTCATGGAGAAATACGTGCCCGGTGATGTGGAGTTCGATGTGCCCCAGCGCTTGCTCGACCTTTACCGGACCAAGGACTACGGCCCATATGGGGTGAACGGCACCATGCCGGTGTGCTTCACGTCCTCCCTGCATACCACCGGCGGCAACAGTGGCAGCCCGGTGCTGAACGGGCGTGGCGAACTGATCGGCCTCAACTTCGACCGCAGCTGGGAGAGCACCATGAGCGACATCCAGTTCGATCCGGAGAAGTGCAGGAACATCTGCGTGGACGTGCGGTACATCCTGTTCCTGATCGACAGGTATGCTGGTGCCTCCCATCTGCTGGATGAAATGGTGCTGGCCCCTGCACCGGCGCCAATGCAGCTGATCGACCTGCCCCTGCACCGATGAACGGTTGGGAGGAACGGGCCGATGGCCTGCATAAACAGTTCGTTTTCGCCGACTTCGTTGCGGCCTTTGCCTTCATGACACGGGTCGCCCTTGTGGCAGAGCGGATGGGCCATCATCCCAACTGGAGCAATTCCTACAACACGGTCACCATCACGCTCCATACCCATGATGCGCAAGGCCGTGTCACGGAACTGGACCACCGTCTTGCCAGGGCCATCGACAAGGTGGGCTGAAGACCGCCATGAAAAAGCCCCGATGGTACATACCACCGGGGCTTTTTCGGCGATCGGCGCCGATCAGATCTTCTGCACGTTGGCAGTGATCTTCAGCTGTGTCTCCTTGGGTTCGGTGTTGGCCACCACGGTCACGGTCTTGGTCTGCGCGTTCTCCTGTTTGCCGGGCTTGTAGACCACCTCGATCTCGCCGCTACCGCCCGGGGGGATGGGCTCCTTGGGATAGTTGGGCACGGTGCATCCGCAGCTGCCATTGGCCGCTTCGATCAGCAGGGGCTCGGAGCCGGTGTTCGTGAAGGTG
>CAZLGY010000142.1:0-5593 GCA_964559165.1 uncultured Chryseobacterium sp. | reverse complement strand
AACGACAAGCACTTCGAGGTGATTGTTCGCCAGATGATGCGCAAGGTGGAAATCGAGGATCCGGGGGACACCCGTTTCCTTGAGCGCCAGAGCGTGAACAAGACGGAGGTCATGGAGGAGAACGACATGATCTACGACAAGATGGTGGTGACCGATGCCGGTGACAGCACCAACCTGAAGGAGGGTCAGATGGTTTCCATGCGCAAGTTGCGTGACGAGAACAGCGGACTGAAGCGTCGTGATGCGAAGCCGGTGGAGGCCCGTGCCGCGCGACCGGCCACGGCACGTATCCTGCTGCAGGGTATCACGCGCGCCTCGTTGCAGACCGACAGCTTCATCAGCGCCGCTTCGTTCCAGGAGACCACCAAGGTGTTGAACGAGGCTGCTGTGAACGCCAAGGAGGACCACCTCGTGGGCCTGAAGGAGAACGTGATCGTAGGTCACCTGATCCCGGCAGGCACGGGAGCACGCGAGTACCGCAACGCCATTGTCGCCAACAAAGCCGCATACCAGCGGATGATGGCCGAGAAACTGGCCGAACAGGAGATCGACGAGTAACGTTGAACGCTGAAAGGAGAAAGCTGAAAGGGGAAGGAGGAAAAATGGAACGCCGGGTGAGTGAGGTACGGTCACGTGCCGAACGGCCCTGTCAGGTTCCGCTCCGGTATTCACCTTTCAGCTTTCCTCTTTCCAAAATGCCAAGACCATGTCAGAAACCAAGGACCAACCCCGCCAGAACCAGCTGAGCATTGAGATCAGTGAGGAGGTGGCCGATGGCATCTACAGCAACCTGGCCATCATCACCCATAGCAACTCGGAGTTCGTGCTGGATTTCGTGCGGGTGATGCCGGGTGTGCCCAAGGCGAAGGTGCGCTCGCGCATCCTGCTCACGCCCCAGCACGCCAAGCGGCTGATGCGTGCGCTCATCGACAATGTGCAGAAGTTCGAGCAGGTGCACGGCAGCATCCGGGAAACGGACATGCCCGACGTGCCCATGAACTTCGGAGGTCCCACGGCACAGGCCTGAGGACGCCCTGATACTGACCCGAAGCCCTGCCACCGGCGGGGCTTCGGGCTTCCGGGGGTCACCGGATCGTCCGCAGCCTTTCCGCCACCGATGGGTCCGCACAGGACCCTTCAATGGCCCTGTCCAAGTGGCGCTCGTACCCCTCGGTCACATATCCGTGCCGGGACATGTGCAGGTCCAGCAGCAATTCGTCCACCCGTGTCCACCATGGGCCGGCAAGGTGCTGCTGCCCGGCCGGCAATGCTGCCGGATCTCCATCGGCCGCCACGTAGGCATCGAGCAGGGCGTGGTCGATCATTCCTGTGCACGTTCGTTGAAGAGCACGTAGCCGAAGTTCAGGCTCCACGCCCAGGGTATCCGCAGGCCGTCGAAGTAGCTCATGTTGAACCAAACGGGCCCCAGCGGGCTCTGGTAGATGAGCGACCCCGAACCGATGTAGTAGCGTTGGGTGAACGCGGGCGCCGTGATGCCCTGGTCGTTCCCACCGCGGACGATGGGTTCGTAGGGCTGGAAGATGTAGCCCTCGAGGCGCAGGTCGAATTTGTCGCGGGCCACGGCCATGATGGTGCGCACGCCACCCGCCAGGTATTTGGTGGTACGGAACTCGGGAATGAAATAGGTGCGGCTCTCCGGGGTGGGCTGGAAGGCTGGTGCGCGGATGATGGTGGCCGTGTAGTTGTGGAACATCGGCATATCGCTGAAGACCCCTTCAAGGAGGTATCCGACCCGCACCGTCCCACGCGGCATCAGGTATTGGTCCACGCGGCCGCGCAGCATCAACCAGGCATGGTCCGCGGCCAGCGGGTCCGTGAGGGGGCGTGTGGTGCCCAGGTCGGTCCGTTCCGTACCGGTGACATAACGCACGGAAAGGCTCAGTTCCTCACCGGCGTTGGCATGCTGCTTCCTGTTCAATGAGCTGCGCATCAAAAGCATGCCTGCCGTGGCATGGCGGAATTGGGTGATGTCGCTGGTATCCTGGCCGCTGAACGCATCACTTTGGTAGTAGCTATCCTTGGTCTCGGCGACACGCATGTCAAGCCGCACGAGGCCCTTGTTGCCCAGCCCCACACCGATGGTATTGCCGGCGTAGGTTTCGCGCACCACCACGAAACTTGGCTTCACCTCATCGAAGAAGGTGCTGAAGCTGCGGAAGTGGTCCCACCGGTGCAGGTTGAAATGCGGTTCGAGGTAGGCCGGGGTGCGCCAGGGGAGGTCCAGCCGCAACTTGACCTGGCCGGCCGCATAGAACTTGCCGAAGTAGGAGAGGGCGTCCACGCAGGCCGATGAGCGTCCGAACAGGTTGTAGCGCAATCCGACCATGCCCGTGTTGATGGGCCGCGAGGAGAACATACCGCCGAAGCGCACTTCCAGGTCCTTTTCCGGCTTCACATGAAGGTCAATATCGAAGACCGAACGCCGGGGGTCGAAGGTGGCCTTGGGATAGAGCAGGGCGATGTTGCGGTCCGCGTACAGCAGGAAATAGGCCTGTTTGAGGTCGGGATAGGTGAGGTTCCCCGGACGCCTGCGGAGGATGCGGTCCACATAGTGCGTCTGCCTGCGGTCGAGGCCGTGCACGCGGATGTCACCGAAGCGCAGCTCTGGCTGCCGTGCGCGGAACCGTTGCCTCCGCAGGGCAACCTCTGCCGGCGTGCGGGAACGCTGCAATTGGGCCTTGATCTCGGGCATCCTGCGCAAGGTCTCCTGATAGCCCTCGTTGATGGCAACGGAGGGGTCGGTGAAGTCGAACAGGGGCGTACCGGTGCGTGGCTCGATGATCACCCCGTTCTCGCAGATCACAGAGAAGTTGGTCGGTTCCTGCATCATGGCGCGCAGCTGGCTGAGGAGGTCGTCCTCGCTGGGGGGGGCGGAATTGCTCGATACGTTGCTTCCGATGACGATGTCGGGCAGGAAATCAGCGTACATCACATCGCTTGGGAAGTTGTTGTAGAGCCCGCCGTCCATCATCAGGTGGCCGTTGACCCTGATCGGCTTGAAGTAGAAGGGGTAGCTCATGCTCGCCCGCACCGCCTGCGCCAGATCGCCATCGCGGAACACCACCGGTCGCTGCGCAGTGATGTCCGAGGCCACGCACCGGAACGGTACGAACAGGCTGTCGAGGTCGTATCCCGCGAGGGCTGCAGCCGGGGCGAAGCCGCGCATTTGCTCCAGGTCCAGCAGCACGGGGCTGCGCAGGTTGGTGGGCAGTGAGGTCTGCAGGGTGGTATCGAGGTCGAAGCGCAGGCTCATCAATGCTGCGTCGGGCGCGTCCTGTTTGGCGAAGTGCAGGTAGGTGTGTTCCACTCCGCCATCGGCCATGATGCGGAACTGCTCGGAGCGGAAGAGACTGTCGATCTCCATCGGTGAGTAGCCCGCTGCATAGAGACCACCCACAAGGGCCCCCATGCTGCTTCCTGCTATGTAGTCGATCGGGATACCGTGCTCCTCCAGGGCCTTCAACACCCCGACATGCGCCATGCCCGGAGCGCCTCCGCCGCTGAGCACCACCCCCACGCGCTGTGCCTGCAGTGCACCGGCAAGCGCACAAGAGAGCAGGATGGTCCAGGTGCGGTTGGAGTGCATGGCGCTGTTGTCCATGGCAAAAGTAGGGCCGCACCGCCCGCCGATCACCCCGCGCAGAGACCGGCCACGTAGGCTGGTGTATGCAGCAGCCGGCTTCCGAACCAGCTGAACGGTTCGCCATCCACCAGCCTCACCGGAGTGCCGGGGCAGATCATGTTGAAGTGGATGATGTGCTTTTCAGCAAAGGGGTAGGGTTCGCTTGACAGCAGGATCATGTCGGGGTCGGCCGCGGCGAGTTCGGCCGGGGTGATCTCCACATAGCGCTCCTTCCGTAAGGCGAATGCATTGCTGAAACCGGCGCGGTGCAGCATATCGTTGATGAACGTATCGCCGCCCGCCACCATCAACGGGTCGCGCCAGATGAGGTAGGCGGCGGATCGGGGAGGGGTGAGGGGCCTCAGCCCGGCGAATGCATGTTCGATGCCGCTCACGAGCGCTTCAGATCGTCTGGTGGTCCTGGTGAGCAAGCCCACGCGCCGGATCATGTCCAGGGCCCCGTCCAGGTCGCGCACATCGCTCATCCATACCGGGTATTCCTGCTCCAGCGCCTCAATGTCGGCCTGCGTGTTCTCCTCCTTGTTGCCGATGATGAGGTCGGGCTTCAAGGCGCGCACCTTGTCCATGTCCACCTGTTTGGTGCCGCCCACGCGCGCCTTGCTGCGGAACCAGGCTTCCGGGTGGATGCAGAACTTGGTGATGCCCACCACGCGGTCGCCCAGATCTAGATCATGCAGCAGTTCGGTCTGCGAGGGGACCAGGGAGATGATGCGTTCCGGATGTCCGGGCACCTGGAGGGTGCGGTTCATCTGATCGGATACCGAGCGCATGGTCATCGCCAGTTCTGCGGATTTTCGGCGATATACTGTGCGATGCGCCCCATTTCGCCGTAGTGTTCGCGGATGATCCGTTCGTGATAGTTCGGCTGCCACAGGGACGAGCCAGGTGTTCCGTTCAGTCGGTTCACGCGGCGCGTGGTTTCCGATTTGAACGCCCCGATGATCGCACCCAACGAACCAGGTTCTGGGCCGTTGGCCTGTCTACGGGATCCGTGTACGCGACCCTTTGGGTCGCCGTTACGGTGCCGTTGTTGATGGGTGCGTTCAACACCATGATCGCATGCAGATGGTCCGGCATGATCTGCATTTCATGCAGATGCGCATGCGGGAAATGGTCTGGGATGGCGCGCCAGCATTCATCCACGATGCGTCCTGCATCGGTCAGTTCCATCCGGGCATCGGTGCCTGACAGAACGATACGTCCGAACACCTGTTTGCGCCAATAGGTGCACATGGTCACGAAATAGGCGCCTTGCAGGTAATTGTGTCCGGGCAGGCGGGTGTGTTTCCGGTAACGCAGGGACATTGGACCTCCTGAACGGGCGACCCGTAAGGTCGCGATGTTGACGAAATACTAGGGCGACCCGGTTGGTCGCGGAATGACACGAAATACAGGCGACCCGGTGGGTCGCGACTACAAGTGACCTACCGCAACTTCCCGATGATGTCCTGCTTGGTGATGATCCCGAACCCGTTCGGCTGTTCCACCAGCACCGCCGGGCTGCCGTTGCCCAGCTTCTGCGCGATCTCGTCCAGGTGCGCATCGGGCTGCACCACGGGCAGGGCGGGGCCCATCAACATGCGGGCCTTCTGCGTGCGCACGTCGGCATCGGCAAGGATGGCATCGAACAGGCGGGCGTCTGTGATGGTGCCCACGGGCTTGCCGCCCTCGAACACGGGCAGCTGGTCGATGTTGTGCCTGCGCATCCGGTCGATGGCGTGCAGCACGGGCTCTTCCGCCTCAACGCTGAGCAATGCGAGGTCCCTGCCTTTCAGCAGGTCGCCGGCGGTGGGCTTCTCCTCCACCAGGAAGCCGCGTTCGCGCATCCAGTCATCGTTGAACATCTTTCCGAGGTAGCGCGTGCCGTGGTCGTGGAAGATCACCACCACCACGTCCGTGGGTTTCAGCAGGTGCTTCATCTGCATCAGC
>CAZLGY010000141.1:0-5604 GCA_964559165.1 uncultured Chryseobacterium sp. | reverse complement strand
GGCTGTTGAGGGAGAGTTCCAGCTGCCCATCGATGGCCATCACCGAGAAGTCGGGAATGATCTCCTGCACCGGCTTGTCCGTCTCACGGATGGTGTTGCCCGGCTTTGGGTTCAGGCGGACGATGAGCTCCATGGCTTCCTTCAGCACCTCCTCATCGATCTCCAGCTTTTCGAGGATGCGTTCGTAGTGTTTCTTGCTGAAGGCCTCGAAATGCTTGTCGAGGATCACCTCCGCCACACGTTGTTCCAAGCTGTGGGGGATGCGGCGCACCTGGATGAGCAGGCATTCGCGCAGGTCGCGGGCGCCCACCCCGGCCGGATCCAGCTGTTGCAGTTCACGCAGGGCCTGGTCCAGTTCATCGCGTGAGCACATCACCCCCTGGGTGAAGGCAAGGTCGTTCACGATGGCATCAAGATCGCGGCGCAGGTACCCGTCCTCGTCAAGGTTGCCGATGAGGTGTTCTGCCAGTTGTCGGATGCGTTCGCTGATGTCACGCAGGCCGAGCTGTGCCATCATGGTGTCCTGGAAGGTTGTGCCACCCGCCAGTGGCAGCTCGCGCTCCTCCTCGTCAGGACCACTGTTCTTCACGCTCAGTTTGTAGTCCGGCGTGTCGTCATCCTGGAAGTAGTCGCTCAGGTCGAAATCGTCGCGCTCGTTCTCCGTATCGCTGCCCACATCCTCGTTCTCCGCAATGGCCTGCTCCTCGGTGGGCAGGTTCTCATCATGCAGGTCGTCACCCTCCTCCAGTGCGGGGTTCTCCTCGATCTCCTGCTTGATGCGCTGCTCCAATTCGATGGTGGGCACCTGCAGCAGCTTCATCAGCTGGATCTGCTGGGGAGAGAGCTTCTGCTGGAGTTTCTGGAAAAGACCTTGTTTGAGCATCCCCGCAAAGGTACAGGCGAGTGCTGTAGATACCCGCCACATGCCCGTCACGGGTCGGTGGGGCGCAGGCAGCGCCGGACATATCCTGCGGGGTGCGGATCGGTGCACGGAGGACAGGGACCAACGAGGATCCAGAAGACCACCGATGCCGGACGATCAACAAAATACGCTGCCATTGACGGACGGATACCGAGCCACCTGCCAGCGGTAACCGGTTGGAACGACCTTGCCCTCTGCGGGCTGTAGCGAAAGTGCTACTTGGTCTTCTGCTCCTGGATCAGCTCCGAAGCAAGACGGACGGCCCTCGTCTTCGCCTCGTCATCGGAGGGGTCCACCTCGATAACGATGCGCATGGGGCTGCGTGGTCCGGCGTAATACGACCCCGCAGGCTCCGACAGGCTTCCGACCGGACCGGCCGTGCGTGTGTCCTCGCTCAACAATCGGAAGAAGTCGTAGTCCAATGCGGTGCAGACCTTTCTCAACACAGCCGTGCTGCAATCCGCACTGCGCAGGATACCGTAAATGTTCACCCTATGCCGACCGATGCGTTCCGCGAAGCGCGCCTTGGTCATTCCACGCTCCTGAAGAACGCGCACGATCTCGTTTCCTATGTGTACTGCCATGGTGCAAATATATGCCAAAACGGAATAAATAGGATATGGGGGCTGTTTTACGAAGTGATAATTATTAAAAAGCTATCCTTTATAAAGCATAGAAGAGCATACAATGATGTGTGATGGAGAACTACTATTATTGAACGATCAAAGGATGTCGAAACTAGTATTCCTATTTCGACTGCGACATTCTCTGTCGTAGTGAAGGTCGGATAATTGCAAGCAATGAAGCGAGGGAACAAACCAGAACTACCTGCTACGACGCGTCGCGTATTGCATCGCGTACGCATGCTACGCAGGGCCCGGGGGATCAGCCAGGCCGAGCTGGCCCAACGGCTCGGGATCAGCCAGAACGCCTATTGCCGTATTGAGAATGGCAAGCGGGAACTGACGGTTGCCAGGTTCATTGCATTATCGAATGCCCTTGGAGTCCCTCCCGGCGAACTGCTGGACGGGGATGGCGTGCCATCAGAGCTTCTTCCGGATGGTATGCCGATCCACGCCAATGGTTCAGAGGACGGGCAGCTGACCGCTGGAGCAAAGCGCTCCAAGAAGTAGATTCACCGCCGGAACATCCCCTTTGGTGACCGTGTTCCCTGCGCTCCACCCCAAGCCTGCTGGCCCTGCCGGCCCCTGCCTGTACGCATGGCTTCTGATACTTGCCTTGGCACCACTGTCGCTGGCAGCACAGGACATCCGGGACGCTTCCGGCAGGCTGGTGGCACGGGTGGATGGCAATGACCTGCGGGACGCATCGGGTCGCTTGGTGTACCGTTTCGATGGCACCGATGTGCGCGATGCCGGAGGCAGGTTGTTCCTGCGGCTGGATGGAGATGACGTCCGCGATGCCGCCGGTCGGCTGCTTGGCCGTTATGATGGTGCCGACATCCGCGACAGCGCCGGGCGCCTCATGGGCCGGATCGACGGCACCGACATCCGGGATGATGCCGGTCGGCTGGTGGGGCGCTTGCAGGGTGTGCGACAGCGCCAGGGAGCCCTCTATTTCTTTTTCCTCCGTTGATGCGACCGGCCCTGCATGCATCGCTGCTGGTCCTGAATTTGCTCGTCCCTGCAGCGCTCCCTGCCCTTCATCCCCCACAGGCCGGCACCTTCGCTCCCGCCCCCTTCACAGGCAAGGTGGTGGGGGTCAAGGATGGGGATACCATTGAGGTGCTGTACCAGGGGCGCGGAGTGAAGGTGCGGCTGGCCCACATCGATGCTCCTGAGGGCGGCCAACCATTCGGCAGTGCGGCCAAGGAACAACTATCGGACCGCTGTTTCGGGAGGGTGGTGCGTGTGGAGCAGACCGGACGACCGGATCGCTACGGCCGGCTCATCGCAGTGATCCATTGCAACGGATTGAACCTGAACAAGGCCATGGTCATCCAAGGCTACGCATGGCATTTCACCAAGTACAGCAAGGATGTCTCCTACACCATCGCCGAAGGGCAGGCGCGTGCCGCACGCCGCGGGCTCTGGGTCGATCCGGGTCCGGTGGCCCCGTGGGATTGGCGGGCATCCCGAAGGAAAAAGAAGTAGGCCGCAGTTGCCCGCATGCCGATCTTTCGCCCATGCGGCGTAGTTCAACAGGCCTCCGTGCGGTGCTTGTCCTGCTCTTGGTGCTGGGTGGCGTATTGTTCTGGTTCCGTGCAGCGGGCAAGGCATGGCTGGAGCGACAGGTACGTGAGCGTCTCTTCGCCATGGTCGAGGCGTCGAGCATTCCGGGACATGTGCTGCGTATGGATAGCATCCAGGTGGACCTTGTCGCGGGGCGGCTTTCAATCACCGGTCTACGGTTCGATGTGGAGCCACGTCTGCTGGACAGCTTGGAACAAGGCGGCCTCGCCAACCTCTTCACAGCCACCGCCGAACGCGTGGATGTCCGGGGGGTATCGTACATGAGGTTCCTGCTCTCCCGTGAACTTCGGATGCATGCATTCCAGCTCAGCGGCCTGCGGTTCACCTACTGGGTCGGGGGTGCCCGGCAAACCAAGGGTCCCCCGCCTGCCGCTCCGTCGCTCCGCACGTCCGCACTGGTTCAGTTGCTGCGCGCGGATACGGTGCTGGTGGACGATGCATCCGCGCGGGTCGAGGATGTCTCGGACGCACTTCCCGACATGGACATAAGCGGGTTCTCCGTTTCGGCCACAGGCTTTGCCATCCGTCGGGGTAACGTGCGCTCGGGTGTGGAGCTCACCCTTGATGACGGGCTGTTGGCGTTGGATACCGCGTATGCGCGCCTTGCGCAGGGGGGGCGGCTGTCCACCGGCGCCATTGCGCTGGATTGGCGCACGGGGAGGGGCTTTGTGGACGGGGTTCGGTGGGTTTCGGAGGGTGCCGGCACGGCGGCAAAGGGTTTGTCGCTCTCCACCGACAGTCTTGTCGTTACCCGGCTTGATGTGCGCAGGTTGGTCGCCGATGAAGGCTTGTACATCGGTCGGCTGGCGGTGCACGGCCTCCATCTCGATGCCGAGTTGGACAAGACCAGGGCATCGGTGGACACGACAAGGCACCCACTTCCTCCAGAGGCGCTGCTATCCTGGGAGTTCCCGCTGGACCTTGATACGTTGCTGCTCGATGGTGCGTCCATCCTGTACCGCGAGCGTTCCGCCCGGACCGATCGGTGGGGCGAGGTGCCGTTCAGTGACATCCACGTGCTCGCCGTGGGCATCGCCAATGGTGCCGGTGCTCCTCCGCTCGAGGTCGGTTTCCGTGCCCACCTGTTCGACAGCGCTGCCGTGACCATGGACTACCGGGCCTGGTTGGATGGCACCGATGCGTTCGAGGCGGAGGTAACGGTGGGTGGGATGCCCTTGCAGCAATTGAACCGGGCGCTCCGCCCATTGGCGCGATCGGAAATACGGGCAGGCCGGTTGGATGGCCTGCATATGCGGCTCGAAGGGGATGACCGTCGCGCAAGGGGCAAGGTGTCCATGGCCTATCAGGGGCTGCTATTGGGTCCGGAACCAGGGACTCCGCCCGAGGTTGCGCACCGGCAACTCGCCGGGATCATGGCGCACCTGACAGAGGAGCGTCATGGGGGCGGCCTCTCCGGTGACCGTACACGTACCGTACGCGTGGACCGTGACAGCACGAAGGCACTGCCGCACTACCTCTGGCAGGGCCTTCGCAAAGGCCTCTTCCGTGATGTGGGTGCCGACTCCTGGCAGCGCATGCGTGAGGTGGTGCGCACCGGCAGGCAACACAGGTGATGCCGCATCGGCGGGAGATGATGTTCCAGGCCTTCTTGGGCCACGATCAATGCCGCCCGGCCGCATCCAGCGCGATGTCCAGCACGCCATAGCGCGACCACCCCACCAGGTCATAGTGCCACCATTCGGTGGGCAGCCCGGTGAAGCCGTGCCGTTCCATCGCGGCCTGCAGGCGTTCACTGTTGCGGCGTTGTTCAGGGGTCCATCCCGTGGCACCGCGGTGTGCGCGTTCGCTGAAGTCGTCGAAGGCGGTGGGCATGGGCAGCGGCCTGCCTTGGAGGTCGCAGAGCGTGAGGTCCACGGCTGCGCCGCGGTTGTGGCGGCTGCCCTTGGCGGGGTCGGCCACGTAGCGCTCGTCAGGCACCAAGGACCAGAACACACGTTGAACGGAGAGCGGGCGGTAGGCGTCCCAGATCAGCAGTCCGAGGCCTTCCTTGCGCAGCTCGGCCTGTACGGCGAGCAGCGCTTCCGCCGCTTCGTGTCGCAATAGGGCGCGGGCCACCGGATACACGGCCACCCCGGTGAAGTTGTCCGCTGAGGCATAGCGCACATCGAATCGCAGGGTGGTGTCCAGCGCGGCAAGGTCCACCAGCGATGTGTCAATGGACTGGGCGGCAAGGAGACCGGGCAGCAGGGCGGGCAGCAGGAGCCAGTGGCGCATGCGGCAAGGATACGCAAGGCGGTTACTTCGCCTTTGCGGCCGCCTCCACCATGGCCTTTACTGTCTTGGGCGCGCTGCCGATGAAGATCTGGTCACCGATGATGATGGTGGGCCGCTTCAGGAAGGTGTACTCCTCGAGGATGTACCTGCGGAAGTCCTTCTCGGTCAGCTTCATCTCGTTGAGGCCCATGCTGCGGTACTTCATGGCGATCTTGCTGAAGAGCGCCTCGTAGC
>CAZLGY010000140.1:0-5640 GCA_964559165.1 uncultured Chryseobacterium sp. | reverse complement strand
TACCACGTGAGCGATCCCGAGCGCTACGGCGTGGTGGACTTCGATGCCGATGGCCGCGTATTGAGCATTGAGGAGAAGCCCTCGAAGCCCAAGAGCAACTATGCCGTGCCGGGACTCTACTTCTACGACAACAGTGTGCTGGACATCGCCCGCGACCTGCAACCCAGCGCCCGCGGCGAGTACGAGATCACCGATGTCAACAAGGAGTACCTGCGCCAGGGCCGGCTCAAGGTGGAGTTGCTGGACCGCGGCACCGCATGGCTTGACACGGGCACTTTCACCTCCCTGATGCAGGCCGGCCAATACGTGCAGGTCATCGAGGAGCGCCAGGGCCTGCGCATCGGATGCATCGAAGAGGTTGCATGGAAGAAGGGCTTCATCACCGATGAACAATTGCGCACCCTCGCGCGTCCCTTGGTCAAGAGCGGATACGGGGAGTACCTGCTGAAGCTCGTGGACCGCTGACCCATGGGCCGCCCTGAAGAATTACGCGCTGTCGTTGAGCAGCACATCGAACGCTGGAACACCACCCTTCCGGATTCGGGCCTCTATGCACCCATGGCCTACCTGATGCGCCTGCCGGCGAAGCGCATCCGTCCCGTCGCATTGTTGCTTGCGCACGAGCTCTTCGATGGTGATCACCGATCAGTGCTTGATGAGGCGCTTGCCATCGAGGTGTTCCACAATTTCACCCTGATGCACGATGACATCATGGACGCCGCCCCCCTGCGTCGTGGCAGGCCCACAGTTCATCTGCGATGGAACGTGAACACGGCCATCCTAAGCGGCGATGCCATGCTGGTGAAGGCCCACCAACTGATGGGGCGTGACCCCCGTGCCGCCGCCCGGTTCGAGCAACGCGCCATCGAGGTGTGTGAAGGCCAGCAGATGGATATGGAATTTGAGCAGCGCGTTGATGTGACGCTGGCGGATTACAACGAGATGATCCGCTTGAAGACCGCCGTGCTGCTGGCCGGTGCCATGGAGATCGGTGCGTTGCTGGCCGGTGCACCGGATGCCGATGTGGAACGCATCGGTCAATTCGGCGAGCACCTGGGCCTGGCCTTCCAGCTGCGCGATGACCTGCTCGATGCCTTTGGTGATCCGGACAAGGTGGGCAAACAAGTGGGTGGTGATCTTCGCGCAGGCAAGAAGACCTGGCTGCTGTTGCGTGGACTTGGCGTGGACGATGGCACCCTGCGCTCAGAGCTGCAGCGCACACCCGATGTACGTGATGTTCACGCCATGATCGCCGCGCTGGAGCGCAGCGGCGCACGCCGCGATGCCGAAGCCGAGGTGGCTCGCCTGGACCACCAGGCCCTCGCCGCGCTGGACGCTATCGCCGCGCCTGAAGACCGGAAGAGCGATCTCCGGTCCCTGGCGGCACAACTGATGGTGCGTACGCATTGAGCGGTGCCCTCAACGTGCCGCTCAGGTTGCACCTGCACGCTGCTCAGACCGGTCGATCCAATAAAGACCGGAGCGCATCCTCCAGTCGCTCATAGCGGTAGGTGAAACCTGTACTGCGCAACCGATCGCTGGATGCGGCCGAGCCTTCCAGCAGGATGCTCGACAGCTCGCCCAAGGCCAGGCGCAGCGCGAAGGCAGGCACGGCCGGCAGGAACACAGGACGGCCCAGCACACGACCAAGGGTCCTGGTGAAGTTGCGGTTGTCCACCTGTTCAGCGGCGCACACGTTATACGGGCCATGAAGACCGGTGCAGGTGATCGCGTGGCGGTAGGCGTCCACAAGGTCGTCCAGGTGCACCCACGGCATCCATTGCCGACCCGTGCCCAATACCGCTCCCAGGCCCCAGCGCACCGGCATGGCCAGCTTGGCCAGTGCACCTCCAGTAGCGCTCAGCACGATCGGTGTGCGCAACTTCACCACCCGGCAACGGCTGCTCCATTCATCCACCGCCCCTTCCCAGGCCACGCTGATGCGCGCGATGGTATCGGTGCCTGCAGGGTCACTTTCCACGTATGCATGGCGGGTGGTGACGGCACCGTGGTAGTTGATCCCGGCTGCGCTGATGAAGCTTGCGGGACGAACCCCTTCGCGCAGCGCCATACGCAACAACAGGCGGGCGCTCCCGGCCCGGCTGTCGATCAGCTCCTTCACCCGTGCTTCGGTCCAACGCTTGTCCGCGATACCAGCACCGGCCAGGTGGATGATGTGGTCCACGCCCTCCAGAGCAGCGGTATCCATGGTGCCCCGGCGGATGTCCCAGGTGAATTGCTGCGCAGTGCCGGAACGTCTGCGACCGCGCCCGAGGTGTCTGACCGTGTGTCCGTCGCGCAGCAGGGCATCCGTCAGTGCGGTTCCGATGAGGCCGCTGCCGCCGGTGATGAGGATGATGGCCATGACCAACTACAACAGATCGGGCTGTGAGGAGTTCGCTTTCCCGGTCACTGCCAGGACCGGCCCCGGTCAACTTCGATGACGATGCCGCGCCATGTCCGACCCCTGCCTTCGACGACCCGGCCGCCGGATGCAACGGATGAACGCTGCGGGGGATGGTGGATAGGTCCGCTCAGGTAAGGGTGTGCGTCAGCGCGCCCTTGCCACGTTCGTCAGGTCGCTGACGATGAAGCCCTCCTTCTTTCCGGCCAGTGCCTGGTCATCGCCGAGGTACATCAGCTCACCCGTGCCGGCGTTGAAGATGCGCTTGAAGCAGTGCCTGGCCTTGTGGTCGCCCGTCAGCAGCATGTCACCCACGCACTTGCTCTTGTCCTGGGCGGTCACCGCAGCCATCAGTTCAGCGACCGGTAACAGGTTCACCGGTGCGCCATAGCTGGATTTCACCGACTCCATGGAAAGGCTTTTGTCCAGTTGTTCCGTGGCAAGCAGAAGTTCGCGTTCACGTACCAGGCGGGTGCGGCTGGCATACAGGCGGTCCGCAGTGGCCTTGTCGATGATCTTCCCCGTCTCCACGTTCTTCAGATAGTCCTGCAGGTGCTTCACGTACACCTGCAGCATGGCGGTGTTCAGGTTCTCGTTGATGGACTTGGGGTCGATGAGGATGGAGGCCAGTTCCTGGTCGGTGGGAACGTTGGTGAACCCGTTCTCACTCGCCTGGAGCATGTCGCCCTTCTTTTGTTTCCAACCTTTCACCACCGTCAGGAAGGTGCCTTCGAACTTCACCGGATCCACCTTTACGCTCTTGAGCACATAGATGCGGGCTGGATCCATGGGCATGGTGGCCAGGTCCCCCATGGTCACATAGTCCACCTCCTGGGTGAACTTCCAATGGCTCTTCACCGCCTCCATCAATGTCCGATCGAAGGGCGAGTCGCCATTGTCCAGCACCACAACGGTGGTGGCGCTGCGGGCAGCTTTCACGGCTGCAGCATCGAAGGAGCCGTACTGGGCTTGCGCGGCGAGCAGGGAGGTGGCAAGTGCGAGGCTGAAGAGGATGCGTTGCATAGGCAGGGGTTTCTGGGTTGCGCGAGGGGCGGAATCAGGATGTGGGCATGCGAAAATAGTGCCACGTCGGTGACCTTTGTGCCACGATCACCAACGTGACCAGCGACCTCTTTGATACCGGAAGCCGGGGTCTCCAACGCCACCTCGATCGTTCAGAGGTCTTGGAGGCCGTGGTCATGCAGTTGCGCAAGGACCTGTCCATGGGCGATGAGCTGGCTGTTCCGTTGGCCGACGAAGGTGCATTCGAGGCCTTGCGCGGGGCCGTGTTGCCAAGATTGATGGAGTTGCAGGCCCGGGGTGCCCTGCAGACAGCCATGTACAGGGTGGATATCCCCGAGGTCCACCTGAAGCGGACCATGGCAGCGGGAGGTACGCATGCACTGGCCGGTGAGTGCGTACTGCGGGCCTTGCAGAAGGTGCTTACCCGGCTGCGGTATGCGGGCCGCTGGTGAGGCGGTCCCCGATCCGCAGACACATGCAGATGCCCCCGTACCGTTCAACGCCGCGGCCAAAACCTACCTTTGTGCCAGGATCCGTACGGACCAACATGGACAAGCACTCCTACCTGAGCAATGCTGACAGCTCTGCGCTGGACAGCATCTACCAGCAATACCTCCAGGACCCAGCCGGCGTGGATGCCGGTTGGGCACGTTTCTTTGAAGGATTCGAGCTGGCCCGCACCTCCTTCGATGCCCTGCCCGGGGTGCAGATGAAGGCCGGTGGGGACGAGCACCTGCGCAAGGAGTTCCTCGTGCTCGACTACATCAACGCCTATCGTCAACGAGGGCACCTGTTCACCCGTACGAACCCGGTGCGCGAGCGCCGCACGTACAGCCCACCGCTGGACCTGCCCACCTACGGGCTCAGCGATGCCGAACTGGACACGGTGTTCGCCGCGGGCAACGAGGTGGGCCTGGGTCCCGCCAAGCTGCGCGACATCATCGCCCTGCTTGATCAGACGTACCGACAGAGCATCGGCGCTGAGTTCCGTTACATCCGCAACCCTGAAAAGGTGAAGTGGCTGCAGCAGCGAATGGAGAGCGTGCGCAATACGCCCGACTTCTCCATCGAACAGAAGAAGGAGATCCTGGAGAAACTCAACGAGGCCGTGGTGTTCGAGAAATTCCTCGGCAAGAAGTTCATCGGGGCCAAGCGTTTCAGCATTGAAGGTGCCGAGGCCCTGATCCCCGCGCTGGACACGGTGGTGGAACGCGGTGCCGAGCAGGGCATCACCGAGTTCGTCATCGGCATGGCCCACCGCGGCCGCCTCAATGTGCTGGCCAACACCCTGCGCAAGAGCTACGACCAGATCTTCAGCGAGTTCGAGGGCAAGGACTACGAGGACGAGCTGATGGAGGGTGACGTGAAGTACCACATGGGTTACAGCTCCGTGCTGAAGACCAACACCGGCAAGGAAGTGCGCCTGACGCTGGCGCCCAACCCCAGTCACCTGGAGAGCGTGGGACCTGTGATGCAAGGGATCAGCCGTGCCATCATCGAGCATGATGACAAGTTCCAGAAGGGCATCACCGCACCGATCATCATCCATGGCGATGCCGCCGTGGCCGGTCAGGGTGTGGTGTACGAAGTGGCACAGATGGCCGGGTTGAAGGCCTATGAGGTGGGTGGTACCATCCACATCGTGGTGAACAACCAGGTGGGCTTCACCACCAACTACATCGACGCGCGCACAAGCACCTACTGCACCGATGTGGCCAAGGTGACCCAGTGCCCCGTGTTCCACGTGAACGGCGACGATGCCGAAGCAGTGGCCTTCACCATGCAACTGGCGATGGACTACCGCCAGAAGTACGGCACCGACATCTGGGTGGACATCCTCTGCTACCGCAAGCACGGCCATAACGAGGGCGACGAGCCGAAGTTCACGCAGCCCGTGCTGTACAAGGCCATCGCCGCGCACCCCGATCCGCGCAAGATCTACGTGGACAAGCTGATCGCCAGCGGGGTGAAGGAGGCGAAGGAACTGGCCGAGGAGATGGAGCGCAGCTTTACCGCCATGCTGGACGAGCGCCTGAACGAGGCCAGGCAACAGCGGGTGGGCAAGATCACCAACTTCATGGCCGAGCGTTGGAAGGGTTTCCGCCGCGCCACCGTGCAGGACATGATCGATGCGCCGGCCACGGGCGTGAAGAAGGAGACGCTGAAGATGATCGGGGAGAAGCTCACCGCGATGCACCCCAACGGCAAGAAGT
>CAZLGY010000139.1:4942-5657 GCA_964559165.1 uncultured Chryseobacterium sp. | reverse complement strand
ATCGCCCACGGCCACGCCGAGCAGGGCATCGATGGCTTTGGTGGGGTGCATGGGGCGGGGGGCGGTAATGAGCAGGAACGAGATCGTAAAGCTATGCCTCCTGCGCACGGGCTGCTCTGTGCATCCGCCTGTAATTCCTGTTGATGCGCAGATACTGCCGTAGCGTAGGTGTGGTGTACTTGTGGCCTGGCCCCTGCGGGGTCGCATGTGCAAGACGGTCGTCGAACGATCTCAACAGGTTCACCAGACCATCGGCGGATGCGGTAAGCAGGGATGCATAGGTATGTGCCACGGTCGCGCGCAGGGAGTCCATGAAGACGATGGGCACCATGCCCCGTGCCAGGATGTCGCCAGTATCGATGTGCCGGTCGATCCGATGGATGGTGTATCCCGTGTTGGAGGACATATTGTACAGCTGCCAGATGACGCTTTGTGCATTCTGGTAGTCGGGTAGTAGCTCATGATGGATGTTGATCATGCCATGCCGGGGGATCCCGAACACCTTGCTGCCGATATACCCGTTGCCAAGACTGATCCCGAGATCGGCGTTCGCCTGCGTGAAAAGGTCCACCGTGTAGGTGGAGTTGATGGACGGAGTAGTATGGAACGGAATACCGTGGGCGATGCAAGCCCCTTCCAGGTCATCGATGGCCAGCAACCGCTGCACATCATCGGTATACCACCGCCGCATCCGCATTCCGATGAATGCACCGGG
>CAZLGY010000139.1:0-4888 GCA_964559165.1 uncultured Chryseobacterium sp. | reverse complement strand
TCAGCGATTTCGTCCGGTTCGGGATGATCCCTTCATTGTGGATGACCATGGCAATATCACAGCCACTTTTAGCGACCAGGTGAGGTACCAGATGGGCGGCCGTTCCGCTTCTGGAACTTGTAAGGATCACCAACCTCATAGAGCTGGATACGGGTATCGATCGTTGACCACGCTGGCGTTCCTTGCATTGCGCGCCAGGAAGTACATGACATGCTCAAGGTCCCAATCCAGGACGACATGATCTCGCCTGATGCAGAGCTGATCCTGCGGCAGGCTGCTTTCGCGACCGATATGGCAACCACGCTCAGCGGAGGCGCAGGACAGGAATCCTGCATCGAACACGGCCTTGCGGCCGGACTCGTTGAAATGAAAGAACCGGCCGTATGGGAACGCAAAATGCCTGACCGCACCACATTGCTGCGTCAGTATCTCGTAGGTCCTGCGACAATCCTCCTCAAAGATCTGCTTTTCGGTTGCTGCCACATTGATGTGCTCCATCGTATGGGATCCGATCTCGTGGCCCATTGCGAGTAGCTGGTGCACATCATCCCAATCCATGAACTCCACCGGAGGAAAGTTCAAGCGTATCCTGCAGTGCTCTGCGACCGCTTGCGCGGTCCGGTCCACCATCAAGGCGGGATTGATGAAGAAGCAGGCCTTGGCGTTGTAAGCGTTCAAAATCCTGGCCGCCTGCATGTTGTTCTTGAACCCGTCGTCCGAACTGATGCAGATGTAAGGCTTATCGATGACACCATGAAGGACCATCCGAACGCCTTCGGAATACGGAATGAACGTGTGGTTAACCGACAGGCGTTGCAGCAGCCTGTCAAGCGCTGCTTCCTCATCCTTGAAGACGTGATGAATGTACAGGAACTGCACCCGCGGGGAGGTCAGGTAGCGTTCGCTTCCGCGCAATCGATCGATGGCTGACAACCCGTCCAGCGCATACCTGCGCACCCTGGCGCGAAGCCCTTCAGGCTTCAACGCTTTCACCTGCCTGTATGAATGGACGGGATCCAACATTGTTCAAATGTACCGTGCAGAAGCACCTACTGATCATCCCCTGTGAGCCGGAGGACAAAAGCGCTGAGCCGCGGAAGCAAATGGGCAATTTCACAGCCACACGCTGCGTTGCCGCTACCGCAGCAGCGTGAGCGTGTTGGCCGGCGCCACTACTTCATGGAGTCGAACCACGGCTTACCCTCCACCAAGGCACGGGCATAGACGCTGCGGTGATCGGCATTGGGCCCTGCATCAACGCTGGTGGCGTTCGATTTACCGATGCTCGTCTGGTAGTCCACCGCGGCCTTCCCGAGCTCGGGCGTAACGACCTCATCCCGCACGCTGTAGTACTGGCGGAGTGGCGCCGTGCTCAGCCACAGGTAGGATTTCGTTTCGCCAAGCCGCTCCCAGAACGGATGCGAGGTGGTGCGTGCAGCCTCGAACAGTTCCGGGGTGAAGATGCTGTCGAGGTGGGCACCTCCCGCGTTCTGGAAGTCAGCGATGGTGCGCTCGAAATCGTAGAAGCCGCGGGCCGTGGCGTACTTGTCGGGCCTGATGAACGCCTTGGAACAGCCGGCAAGGCCCATGTAGGTCTCGTAGGCGAAGATCACATTGGACAATGCCGCCGCTTCCCAGGGCGCATCGAACGGGCGTGGCGCGAACATGCCGCGCGTGATCAAGTGCAGGGGGTCACCGGGGCCGGAGGCGGTCACCACGGCAGCAACGGGGATCTTCGCCTGCTCCAGCATCCGGAAGTGGAGCATCGTGTTGTAGCCACCCTGCGACCATCCAAGGAGGAAGAGGTTGCCCGGCTGGATGTTCTGCTGCTTGAGGAATTCGAGCGAAGCCGTGTGCATGTCGAACATGGACCGCTCCATGCTGCGCTTGAGGAAGAAGGTGTTCGGCACCGTGCTGGAGGGACCGTTCCCGAAATAATCGGCGGCGATCACGATGTAGCCCTGGGAGGCGAACTGCAACAACGCCAGGCGCGTCTCGATGGATGCATCCGGGTTGGAAGGGGCGTTCTCCTTCTCGAACACCGTTCCGTGCTGGTAGGAGAGCACAGGTGTACCATTGGTGGCGCCCTCCGGAATGGCGACAAGACCGTAGGCAGTGACCGGCCCGTTGCTGGATTCGGGGATGACCGATCCGTAGCTGATCCGGTGCAGCGCCACGTTCCTGTAGGTGGAGGGGAAGCCGCTCCGGAAATCAGCGGCCGTCATGGTGGCCATGGTGAAGAAGTTCTCCAGGTCCACAGTGCGGATATGCTCAAATGCGGCACTGTCGTAGGTCTTGATGGGCTCGTGGCCGATGAGGGTGCCCGGGGTTGCCGCAGCGGCGGGGGCCGGGGTCTGCGCTGGGTCCGCCGGATCCACCTTTTCGCCGCAGCCACTGAAGATGAGCGCACCAATGAGGATGGAACCTGTGATGAGGATGGTCCTGGCGGCGTGATATACGGAGTGTACCATGTTGACGTGGGCTGTGTGGGGGTGGTGTTCTGTGGAGGGTTACTTCAGGGAATCGAACCAGGGCTTCGCATTGATGAGGGCCTCGAGGTACACGCACCCGTGGTCGGCATCCCTGCCTGCATCGAACGCCTCCACGGCCGTATTACCGATGCTCTTCTGGTGGTCGACGATGATCCTGGCCGCATCGGCCATGACGGCTTCGTCGCGGTGGCTGTAAAAACACCTGTAGGGTGTCCGCATCTCCCAGCGATACCCATTGGCAGCGTCAAGCGCCTTCCAGAAGGGTGATGTCGCGGCCCTGCTCCCCTCCATGAACTCCTGTGTGAAAATGTCCGCCGCGGTGCGCCACTTCCCGTCCGCATCGAGCAGGACCTGCCGCACGTAATCATCGAACGGCATCCCAAAGGCATGGAGCTTCCGCGAGGCTTCGAGGTATTCAGGCCGGATGGAGCGCTCGGCAAGCCCCTTCATGTCCTCATACGCCTCGAACGAGCAAAGGATGTTGCCGATGACGGCCGGGAAGTAGGGAGCCACGAAGGGGGACGGCTCGTTGATGGTCCTCTGCAGGAAGATGACCTGGTCCGCCGGTCCGGATGCGGTGATCGCGGCCGCAACCGGGATGCCCTCCCGCTCCAGCACCTGCAGGAAGGCGTTGGTGGAGGCGCCTCCCTGGGACCATCCGTTCAGGAAGAGCTTGCCCGGCGTAACACCCCGTTGCTGCAGCAGCTCCTTGGAGGCGGCGAGCATATCCAGGCAGGCCTGTGCTGCCGAAGCGGTGATGCCGTAACTGTTGGGCACCTGACTGCCGGCCGTTGTGCCGAAGTAATCGGCGGCGATGACGATGTAGCCCTGCGAGGCGAACTGGGAGAGCTGGAACTGCACCTCGATGGAGCCGTCGGGATCGGAGGGGCACCAGGACCGGTCGAAGATGGTGCCGTGCTGGTAGCTCACGATGGGCGCTCCCGGGAGGATGCTGTCCGGTATCGCCACGAGACCATAGGCCGTAACAGGCTCATCGTTCCGCTCGGGGATGATGGAACTGTAGGTGACCTTGAACAGCCGCACGCCATGCCGTGCCGGTGCCAGGCGGTCACGGAACGCTGCGGGTTGCATGGTGCGGCCTTGCAGGAAGACATCCAGCACGCTGTCCACCACGGCCTGGATGCGGCCCTTGTTGAAATATCCGACACTATCGTACCGGAGGAGCTTACCGCCGGCAAGAGGGGCCTCAGGGATGTTCGCCACCGGTGCGTTCGGAGCGCACGCAACGCATAGTAGCAAGCAGCAGCCACCGATGGCTGACAGTAAGCTGGGGCCGTTTAGGCGCTGTGCGAAGTGCATGAACGGGGACCGGGGATCGGGGCGGGGACAGGGCGACTGGAAGGACGCTTGAAATGAGGAGCGCCCAGTGGGAAGGTTCCGGTCAACGGAGTGTGCGATCACTTCAACACCTCCTTCACCCGGTCCGCAGCCTCCTGCAGGGCCACAGCGCTCAGGACCTTGAGGCCGCTGGCGTCGATGAGCTTCTTGGCCTCCTCGGCGTTGGTGCCCTGCAGGCGCACGATGATGGGCACCTGGATGTCGCCGATGTTCTTGTAGGCATCCACCACACCCTGTGCCACGCGGTCGCAGCGCACGATGCCACCGAAGATGTTCACCAAGATGGCCTTGACGCGCTCGTCCTTGAGGATGATGCGGAAGGCCTTCTCCACGCGGGCCGCGTCGGCGGTGCCCCCCACATCGAGGAAGTTGGCGGGTTCGCCGCCGCTGAGCTTGATGATGTCCATGGTGGCCATGGCGAGGCCGGCGCCGTTCACCATGCAGCCCACGTTGCCATCGAGCTTCACGTAGTTGAGGCCCGCTTCACCGGCCTCCACCTCGATGGGATCCTCCTCGGTCTTGTCGCGCATCTCGGCGTAGTCCGGGTGGCGGTATAGGGCGTTGCCGTCCAGCCGCACCTTGGCGTCCACGGCGATCACCTTGTCGTCGCTGGTCTTGAAGACGGGGTTGATCTCGAACATGGCGGCATCGCAGCCCTCGTAGGCCTTGTAGAGCGCGCTCACGAACTTGACCATCTCCTTCTTGGCCGCCCCGGTGACGCCGAGGTTGGTGGCGATCTTGTTGGCCTGGAAGGGGCGCAGTCCCACGCGGGGGTCCACGTACTCCTTCTGGATCTTTTCGGGGTGGTGCTCGGCGACCTCCTCGATGTCCATGCCGCCTTCGGTGCTGTAGACGATGACATTGCGGGCGCTGGCGCGGTCGAGCAGCACGCTCATGTAGTACTCCTTGGTCTCGCTGGGCCCGGGGTAGTAGACGTCCTCGGCGATGAGCACCTTGTGCACCTTCTTGCCCTGGGGGGGCGTCTGGGGGCTCTTGAGCATCATGCCGATGATGGCGTCGGACTTCTCGCGCACCTC
>CAZLGY010000138.1:0-5958 GCA_964559165.1 uncultured Chryseobacterium sp. | reverse complement strand
CTCGGTGCCCTCGGACACGAACAGGTCCTCACCCGTAACATCCGCATCGAACGGGTTGTTGTTCAGGGAGGCGATGGACACATCGTCCTTCCTGCATCCCGCAATGAACAGCGCAAGGGCCAGCAGCATCAGCCGGTTCATCGGTGCAGCGGCATTGAGATGGAGGCACCCCACAAAGCACCGTCTGGCATCGGGCTCCAGACCAGTCCTTCGAAACGCAACCGCTCCTTGTCCTCGAACGGCTCCACGGCCCGGTCGCGGGAGCGGATCCGGAAGTGGATGGTCGCCGCCGTGGCCAATGCGAACACACCGCCGGCTAGGACCATGCCGGTGCCTGTGGCCCGCAGCGTGTTCTTCGCTTCCGGCAGCGCCTCAGCCTTGATGTCCGAGATGCGCCCCGGATCGACGGACGTGGCGTATTCGGAAGCAAGTGCCTCCAGCTCCCGGTAGGCCTGCTCGTGCTTCACATGGCTGGCAATGGCCCATGCAGCAGCACCCACCATCAGTGCGGGCGGCGCGTATCGTGCCCAGGCACGCTCCACACGTCCACGCTCATTGCGCTTCCGCCAGGTGATGAACTCCTCCGAATAACGCAGGGTTACCGGCACATCGATGACACGTCCGCCAGCCACGTTGATGGTGGTATCCAGCATACGCCGCTCGGGCGCCCAGAAAACGAACCGGTGAGGGCCCTCCAGGAGGTCCACCTGCCGCTCGCTCATCCTGTACCTGCCGTCCACCACATACCGTGTAGTGCCCGCCGGCGAGAGGTCGAACCGGATGGTACCCGTGACCTGGGCACGCAGCCCACCGACCACACACTGGCATAGCGCGCAGGCGAACATCAGGGACCGTGCTCCTCCGTTCATGGCTCCTCCACTTCGTTGGCCTCCAGCTTCTCCACGATGTTCTTCACAAGGCTTGCACGTGCCTGCTCCTCGGCCGCCTCCTCCACCAGGTCCTTCTCCACCTTCAGGTTGCCGATGATGAACTCCTGCCGCTCCGGCGTGTTCTTGCCCATGTAGAACCCAAGCAGGTGCTGCACTGCGGCATCCTTGGTGATCATCACGGGCTCCAACCGCATGTCGGGACCGATGAAATGCTTGAACTCGTCGGGACTGATCTCGCCCAACCCCTTGAAACGGGTGATCTCGGCTGTCCTCCCCAACTTGATGATGGCGCGCTGGCGCTCCTCATCGCTGTAGCAGTAGATGGTCTCCTTCTTGTTGCGTACACGGAACAGCGGGGTCTGCAGGATGTAGAGGTGATCGTTCTTGACCACATCGGGGAAGAACTGCAGGAAGAACGTGAGCAGCAACAGGCGGATGTGCATGCCGTCCACATCGGCGTCGGTGGCGATCACGATGCGGTTGTACCGCAGCCCGTCCATGCCGTCCTCGATGTTGAGCGCCGCCTGGATGAGGTTGAACTCCTCGTTCTCGTACACCACCTTCTTGGTGAGCCCATAGCAGTTCAGCGGCTTACCCTTCAGGCTGAACACAGCCTGCGTGTTCACATCGCGGCTCTTGGTGATGCTTCCGCTGGCACTGTCGCCCTCGGTGATGAACAGGGTGGTATCGCCTTTGCGGTCCTCCTTCTTGGTATCGTTCAGGTGAAGCCGGCAATCGCGTAGTTTCCGGTTGTGAAGGCTCGCTTTCTTGGCACGTTCGCGGGCCAATTTGCGGATGCCGCTCAGCTCCTTGCGTTCGCGTTCATTCTGCAGGATACGCCCCTGGAGCACCTCGGCGACCTGGGGGTTCTTATGCAGGAAATTGTCCAGTTCGCGGCCCATGAAGTCACCCACGAAACTGCGCATGCTCTGGCCACCCGGCTCGATCTCCAGGCTGCCCAGCTTGGTCTTGGTCTGGCTTTCGAACACCGGTTCGATCACCTTCACACTGACGGCTGCCACGATGCCCGTACGCACATCACCGGCCTCCCAATCCTTCTTGTAGAAGTCCTTGATGGTCTTGGCCACGGCCTCGCGGAACGCTCCCTGGTGGGTCCCCCCCTGCGTGGTATGCTGGCCGTTCACGAAGCTGTAATACTCCTCTCCGTAATGGTTGGCATGGGTGAGCGCCACCTCGATGTCTTCGCCCTTGAGGTGGATGATGGGATAGAGGGGCTCCCCGTCCATCTTCGTCTCCAAGAGGTCGAGAAGGCCGTTCTTGCTCTGGTAGCGCTGGCCATTGTAGATGATGCTGAGCCCCGTATTGAGGTAGCAGTAGTTCCAGAGCAGGCGCTCGATATGCTGGTCGCGGAACTGGAAGTTGCGGAAGATCTGCTCATCCGGTTCGAACACCACACGGGTTCCGTTGGACTCCGTGGTGCTTTCGAGCTTCTCATCCTTGCGCAGCACACCGGTATCGAACTCGGCCCGCTTCAACTGCCCGTCGCGTACACTTTCGATCCGGAAATAACTGCTGAGGGCGTTGACGGCCTTGGTACCCACGCCGTTCAGGCCCACGCTCTTCTTGAACGCCTTGCTGTCGTACTTGGCGCCGGTGTTGATCTTGCTCACCACGTCGACCACCTTTCCCAACGGCACACCGCGGCCGTAGTCGCGCACCTCCACGCGGCTGCCATCGATGCGTACCTCGACCTTCCTGCCGTGACCCATCACGAACTCGTCGATGCAGTTGTCCAGCACCTCCTTCAGCAGGATGTAGATGCCATCGTCAAAACTGCTACCGTCGCCCAGCTTGCCGATGTACATCCCCGGACGCAGCCGGATATGTTCCTTCCAATCAAGCGACCGGATATGCTCCTCACCGTATGTGCTCTCACTCATCGAAACTACCCAAAACCCTGTATTGGCAAGGGTTCCGGACCGTGCCACGAAGATAGCACCAATGGCACGGACCCGTGGCCGGAGCAACGCGCGCTTTTCAACGATCAGCGCTACTTTTCAACAAGGGCGGGCCGATCCGACCAACCACAGGTCAGCGCAGCCCACGCTTCACAAGCAGCGGCTCCACCCGCGGATCGCGGCCGGTAAGGTCCCGGTATAGCTGGGCTTCCGGCTTGCTGCCCCCCTGGCTGAGGATCGCTGCGCGGAACTTGTCCCCGTTGGCACGCGTCATGCCACCGTTCTCATTGAACCAGGCGTAGGCATCGGCGTCCATCACCTCGCTCCAGAGGTAGGCGTAATAGTTGGCCGCGTAGCCTGTCCAACAGTGGCTGAAATAGGTGCTGCGGTAGCGGGGAGGCACCCGGGAGAGATCGAGGCCGTACTTCTTGAGCGCCGCAGCCTCGAACCCGTCCACATCCGTCACCAGGGGGGCGTCGGCGGCCAGGCTATGCCACTCAAGGTCGAGCAGTGCGGCAGCGAGGTATTCGGTGGTGGCGTAGCCTTGGTTGAAGCGGCTCGCCTTGCGGAGCTTGTCAGCAAGGTCTGTCGGCATCACATCACCGGTCTTGTAATGCCTGGCGAAGTTGTTGAACACGGCGGGCACCAGTGCGAAGTTCTCGTTCACCTGGCTGGGGAACTCCACGAAGTCGGTGCTGGTCGCCGTACCGCTGAACCGGGGGTACTTCTGGGCGCTGAGCATGCCATGAAGGGCATGACCGAACTCATGGAACAGCGTGGTCACATCGTCCCAACTGAGCAGGCATGGCTGACCCGCGGCGGGTTTCACGTAGTTGCAGTTCTGGGTGATCACGGGCTGCTGTTCCAGCAGGGTGCTCTGGGACAGGAAGCTGCTCATCCAAGCGCCACCGCTCTTGTTGTCACGGGCGTAGTAATCGCCATAGAACAGGCCGATGACCTCACCGGTGGTATCGATGATGTCGAACACGCGCACATCAGGGTGGTACACGGGCAGGTCCGTCCGCTCCTTGAAACTGAGGCCGAAGAGCTGGTTGGCAGCGAAGAAAACGCCATTCTGGAGAACCGTCTCGAACTCGAGGTAGGGCTTCACAGCGGCTTCATCCAGGTCATACTCCGCCTTCCGTACCTGCTCAGCGTAGAAGTCCCAGTCCCACGAGGCGACCTCGAAGCCGCCCTGCTTATCCACGATGGCCTGGAGCTTGCCAGCCTCCTTCCGGGCATTGGCGGCTGCTGCAGGAGCCATATCGGCCATCAGCTTCAGCGCTCGGTCGGGGCTTTTGGCCATCTGGTCGTCCATCACGTAGTGCGCCCACGAGGCGAAGCCAAGCAGCCTGGCCTTCTCTGCACGCAATTGGGCCAGGCGTGCAATGATGCCCTTGTTGTCGAACTCATTGCCCCGCCCGTTGCGGCTCACCGAGGCTTTCATGATGCGTTCACGCAGGCTCCGGTCCTTCAGTTCGGCGAGGGCCGGCTGGGTGGTGGTGTTGCGCAGGTCGATGAGCCACTTGCCGTCATGCCCCTTGGCCTTCGCATTGGCTGCTGCCGCGTCGATCGCCTCGGTGCCCATGCCGTCCAACAACTTCACCTCCTCCACCACGATCGCGGATGCGCTTCGCTCCTTGAGGATGTTGTCCTCGAAGCGGGTGATGAGGTCGGCCTCCTCCTCGTTCAGTTCCTTCATGCGCTCCTTGCCTGCTTCATCCAACAACGCGCCGGCACGAACGAAACGGGTGTAGTAACGGTCCAGCAGACGCTCCTGGACCGGGTCCAGGCCGAGGCTTGCGCGTTGCTCGTATAGCGCCTTGATACGCACGAACAGGGCTGGATCCAGCGCGATCGCATCACCATGGGCGGCCAGTTTCGGCGCCAGGTCGCTCTTGATGGCCTGCAGGCTGTCGTTGGTGTGGCTGCTGGTGAGGTTGTAGAAGACGGCGGAGGCGCGATCGAGGTCCCTGCCGCTCCGTTCCATGGCCTCGATCGTATTGGCGAAAGTGGGCGCCTCGCTGTTGGTGGCGATGGCCTTCACCTCCTCCAGCTGGCGACGCATGCCCTCAATGATGGCTGGACGGAAATGGGTGTCCTTGATGCGGTCGAATTGGGGGGCTTGGAAAGGCAGCGTGCTGGCCTGCAGCAGCGGGTTGTCCGAGAGGTTGTTCATGGCTGGGGTATCAGTTGGGGCGTCCTGCGAAGAACAACCGGAAAGCAGGACAGCCAATGCAACTGCGGGTAATTGGAGGGAACGCATGATGGGAACGATGGTGTGCTAAGGTAGCCCGGTCAAGCGCACGACCGGGGGGCGGGGAGGTGGCTGGTGGATGATGGTTGCGAAGGCACGGGCTACACGTTGAACAGGAAGTGCATCACATCGCCGTCCTTGACGATGTATTCCTTCCCCTCGGTGCGAAGCTTGCCGGCGGCGCGGCAGGCGGCCTCGCTGCCAAGGGTGACATAGTCATCGTAGCCGATCACCTCGGCACGGATGTACCCTTTCTCGAAATCGCTGTGGATCACGCCTGCGGCCTTCGGTCCGGTATCGCCCTGGTGGATGGTCCAGGCACGCACCTCCTGCACACCTGCGGTGAAGTAGGTCTGCAGCTTCAATAAGTGGTAGGCCGCACGGATGAGCTTGTTGACACCGGGCTCTTCCAGGCCCAAGTCCTTCAGGAACATCTCACGTTCCTCGGGGGTCTCCAGGCTGGCGATCTCCGCCTCAATGGCGGCCGTGACGAAAATAACCTCGGCGTTCTCGTCGGCCACTGCCGCCTTCACCTTGTCCACATATGCATTGCCCGTTAGCGCGCACTTCTCCTCCACGTTACACACATAGAGCACGGGCTTGGCGGTGAGCAGTTGGAACTCATTGAGCAGCGCGGGGTCATCGCCCGCGGTGATCACGGTGCGCGCACTCTGGCCCTTGAGCAGGGCCTCGCGGATGCGGCTCAACAGGTCGAAGCGACGCTTCGCCTCCTTCTCGCCTATCTGGGCCTGCTTCTCCACCTTCTTGAGGCGCGCCTCCACGGTCTCCAGGTCCTTCAACTGCAGCTCGATGTCGATCACCTCCTTGTCACGCACGGGGTCCACGCTGCCGTCCACGTGCACCACGTTGGGGTCATCGAAGCAACGCAGCA
>CAZLGY010000137.1:0-5971 GCA_964559165.1 uncultured Chryseobacterium sp. | reverse complement strand
GGTCGTTCATGTCCATCACACGCTTCCAGGCGATGGTGCGCGGATCGATGCCGAGCGTGCGTTTGCGGTTCTGCAGGTTGTTGTCGATGAGCGCGGCGAGCAGGTTGTTGGCCTTCTCGATGGCGCTGAAGTCGCCGGTGAAGTGGAGGTTGATGTCCTCCATGGGCACCACCTGGGCGTAGCCGCCGCCGGCCGCGCCACCCTTCATGCCGAATACGGGACCGAGGCTGGGTTCGCGCAGCACCACGATGCTCTTCTTCCCGAGCTTGTTCAACCCTTCGTTGAGGCCGATGCTGGTGGTGGTCTTGCCTTCGCCGGCCGGCGTGGGGCTCAGTGCCGTAACGAGGATCAGCTTGCTCTTGGCGAGCTTCTGCTCATCGATGAGCGTGAGCGGCAGCTTGGCCTTGGTGCGGCCATACGGCTCGATGAGCTCTGGATCGATGCCGAGCCGTTCCGCGATGCGGGCGATGGGTTGAAGCTGCGCTTTCTGCGCGATCTCGAGGTCACTGGGGAAGGCCATGTGAAGGGAATGAGTTGAAAGCGGTTCAGCGAAGATGGTGAAGGATCAGGATGCGCGGTCGGTCCGGATGCCGACGCGTGCAAGTTCCTCCCAGTATCCGGGATAGCTTTTGGTGACCACCGCGGGATGGGCGATGTGCAACGTGCCCAATACCTGCACCAGCGGCGCGATGGAAAGCGCCATGCGGTGATCGCCTTCGGGATCGATGCATGGATCGGCACGATGAACGCGACCGGTGAGGGTGGCTGTGCCGCCATCCAGGTGCAACGTAGCGCCGAGGGTACGCAGCACGCTGGCCATGGCCTGCAGGCGATCGGTCTCCTTCACCCGCAGGTTGTCCAGTCCGGTGAAGGTGGCGGGCACGCCCAAGCCCGCGCAGGTGGCCAGCAGCGGCTGGAACAGATCGGGGTGGTTGCGCAGGTTCACCGGTCCTTCGGGCAGGGCATCGGGGGTGCTGCGGTGGCTGATCACGGCGCCTTCCGTATCGAAGCGGGTATCCACCCAGGTTGCCCAGAGGTGGCGTGCCGCGCGGTCGCCTTGGAGCGTATCGTCGCTGAGCCCCTGCAGGTAGAGCGCACTTCCGGGGGTGAGGGCCACCGCTTCATACCAGAAGGCTGCGCCGCTCCAATCGGCCGGGACCACAAAGGGCGCGGGGGTGTACCGGGCCGGGGCCACCCGCACGCCATCGAGCTCCATGGCCGGGAACACCCCGAAATGCGCCATGATCTTCAGCGTCATGTGCACGTAGGGTTCGCTCAGGCGGGTGCCTGTCCAGCGCAGATGCAACCCATCGGTCATGCTGGGGGCGATGAGGAGCAGCGCGCTGAGGTACTGGCTGCTGATGGGCGAGTCGAAGTGGATCTCGCCGCCACGCAAGGTGCCCCCCTGCACACGATAGCCTTCGGGTACCCGGTCGATGCGCGCCCCGAGGTGGCGCAAGGCCTGCACAAGGTCCTCGTGGGGCCGTTCGAGCAGCCGGGCATCGCCGGTGATCAGGCGCGGTCCATCGGGCTGGCAGCAGGCCCAGGCGAGCAGGAAGCGGAAGGTGGTGGCACCGGCACCGCAGTGCATCACCGGCCCTCGTTCGCGCAGGTGACGCAACAGGATGGCCGTATCATCGCCGGCACCGGGATCCTGCACCAAGTCGAGGTCACCGAGCAACGCGGCGATGATGAGCGCGCGGTTGGCGGCGCTCTTGCTGCGGGGCAGGTGGATGCTGGCCTTCAGGGGCCCGGCGGAGCGTGCGAGGCGGATGTCGGACATGGGGCGCAAAGGAACGGAAGGAAGCGGCATGGAGGGCGCATGCCCCTACCCCACCCGGTAATGCTCCAGCGCCTCCAACACCTGGGCAGCGTTCACGGGCACATCCACCACCCCATCGCCAATGGCGCGCAGCAGGGTGAACCGGAAACCGTCACCCACGTTCTTCTTGTCGTTGCGCATCAGTTCCACGATGCGGTGGGCGTCCTGGTCGGCCAGCTCGAAGGGCTTGTACAACGCGCGCAACTGAGCTGTTATCCGATCATGGCTTTCGCGGTCCAGCAGTCCGGTGCGCCAGCTGAGGTAGGTGGCGCCGATCATGCCGATGGCCACGGCTTCGCCATGCAACAGGGCGCGCTGGGGGCTTTCCCACGAGAAGGCCTCCACGCCGTGTCCGATGGTGTGTCCGAAGTTGAGCAGCTTGCGCAGACCCGCCTCGCGTGGATCCTCGCTGACCACCTCCGCCTTGATGGCAGCGCTCCGATGGATGAGCGGGGTGAGCTGGGTGAGGTCGTGCAGGGCCGTACCGCCGATGGCCTCCCAGTGGCCCGCATCGCGCACCAGCCCGTGCTTGATCATCTCGGCCAGCCCGTTCATCAGCTCGCGCTTCCCCAGACTGCGGAGGAAGGGCACATGCACGATCACCGCTTGGGGGGGATGGAAGGTACCGACGAGGTTCTTGGTGCCGGCCACATCGATGCCGGTCTTGCCACCGATGGCCGCATCCACCATGGCGAGAAGGGTGGTGGGCAGGTGTACACACCCGATGCCGCGCTTGTAGGTGGAGGCCACGAAGCCCCCGAGGTCGGTGACCACACCACCGCCCAGGCAGATCAGCAGGGCCTTGCGATCGGCGGTGCGCTCGGCCAGGTGGGCCCAGATGGCGGCACAGGCCTCCACGGATTTGCTGCCCTCGCCAGGCGGTAGCACGATGGGGCTCAGGCCGCGCAGGGCAGGCACGGCAGCGAACAGTTCGGGGCCGCAATGGCGCAGGCTGTTCTCATCGCAGAGCAGGTGCAGCGAGGTGTGCGACCAGCGGGCCAGCAGGCGGTTCAGGGAGGCCAGGGCATCGGCGCCGAACAGCAGGGGATGCTCCCCCGCCCACTGTTCATGGACATCGCCGGCGCTGGTGGACATGCTAATTTTGTACGCCCCGAAGGATCGTTCACCCCAAAGGAACGAAGGAATGGGGCAGCAGCGCCATCCGGCACGCCCCCCGCAGCATGTCCCCAGCAGCCCCCGTTCCACAGCGCGAACGTCCCACCCTGCCCGACCTGGGCGACACGCACATCGCCTTTGCGCACAAGAGCGACCGCGACCTTTGGCAGGCGTATTGGCTGTTCCGGATCATCGGCAACCCCACGGTATCCGCTGCGGGACAATGGCTCAGCCAGGTGGCTATCCGGCTGCATCTGCCGGTGAAGGGGCTCATCAAGGCCACCATCTTCAAGCAGTTCTGCGGTGGCGAGGACATCGCCGAAAGCCTGCGCACCGCCCAGCTGTTGGCCGAGAGCGGGGTGGGCACCATCCTGGACCACAGCGTGGAGGGTCAGGACGATGAAGCGGGGCTGGACCATACCATGGCCGAAGTGCTGCGGACCATCGCCGTGGCCCGGGAGCGCACGGACATCCCCTTCTGCGTGTTCAAGCCCAGCGGTATCAGCCGCTCGCAACTGCTGGCCGATGTGAGCGCAGGCAAGGCCCTGGGCAGCACGGAGCAGGCCGAATGGGGACGGGTGCAGCAGCGCATGGAACGCTTGTGCAGCACGGCGGCAGCGGCGGAGGTGCGGTTGATGGTGGATGCCGAGGAGAGCTGGCTGCAACCCGCCATCGATGCGTTGGTGGAAGCCATGATGGCCCGCTTCAACCGCGAGCGCGCCGTGATCTACAACACCGTGCAGCTGTACCGCCATGACCGCCTCGCCTTCCTCAAGGAGAGCCACCGTCGCGCGCTGGAAGGCGGCTACCACCTGGGGGTGAAGCTGGTGCGCGGCGCCTACATGGAGAAGGAGCGCGAGCGGGCTGCAGCACAGGGCTACCCCTCCCCCATCCACGCGGACAAGGCGGCGGTGGACCGCGACTACGACGCCGCCGTGGCCTATTGCCTGGACCATGTGGACCGCATCGCCTTCATGGCCGGCACGCACAACGAGCGCAGCAGTCTGGCCCTGGCCGGTGCCCTGGTCGACCGCGGACTTCCCGTAAGCGATCAGCGCATCTGTTTCGGGCAGTTGCTGGGCATGAGCGACAACATCAGCTACAACCTGGCCGCCGCGGGCTACAATGTGGCCAAGTACGTGCCTTACGGTCCGGTGCGCGAAGTGCTTCCCTACCTCATCCGGCGGGCGGCGGAGAACACCAGTGTGAAGGGCCAGACGGGGCGTGAGCTGGGACTGATCATGGCGGAGCGGAAGCGGCGGGAGCGGTAAGCACGGAACGGCGACCCGCTGTGGACCGCCGTTCCATGCATGATGTTCAGCTTCCTATCGCATCACCTTCACCGCCTTCTTCACCAGCGGCTCGCCATCAAGCAGCAGCGTTATATAGTACACACCAGGGGTAAGCTCATTGGTCTCCCAGTTGTACTGGTAGGCACCGGCCTCCAAGGTGGCCTCCTGCAACACCTTCAGGGCCTTGCCATCGGCGCTGTTGGCCAGCAGTTGCATGCGGCCAGCGCGCTCCAGGCGGTAGTGCAGGGTGGTGCGCTCGGTGAAGGGGTTGGGGTGGATGTGCAGGTGGCGGGCATCGCCTTCCAGGGCCTTGTTCAGGTCATCGGGCGTGTTGGCTGGCGGGGCGGTGAGCAGGCGGGTATCGCCGTTGGCGGGGTTAGCGCAGCATGCGGCGAGGGCTTCGCGCATTTGGGCGAGTTCTTCGCGCATCGCGCTTAGCACTTCATCTTGGGCCGCAAGACGGACATCCTGCTCGGCCAGGCGATCGGTGAGGGCGGCGTTGGTGGCTTCAGTGGCCGCTATTTCTTGATGCTGCTCTTGGATCGCACCGATCAAATAGGGCATCAGACCGATGTAGTTCACGGCAAGGAAATCCACACCCTCACTCGTCACGTTCCCTTCATCATCCTGCTCAGCCGGATGATGAGCCATATCCACCAAGTGCGGCAATACCTCTTGCAAGTCCTGTGCGATCAAGCCGGTCTGCATGCCCTCTGGCAAACCCATGCCGGGCCATGCCGCCATGTTGAAATTATACTTACGAGGACGCAGTTGTGCGATCACATCATTGCAGTTAGTGAGTTCCTCAATGTCGGTCTTCAGCTGGGCATCACTTGTAAAGTAGCCGTTCTGGGCGTAGACCTTGCCAGCAAAGTATCCTGCCCAACTGCGCGGGGCGTTGGCGGCTTTGCCGTACACACCATAGCGTTCCTCATCGAACACGCCCATTGCCTCACCGTATACGCCAAACATGTATTTGACGTTGCTGGAGTCACCACCCGAAGCGGCATAATTCCGTACAATACCGTAGGCTCCGTAAGCTTCCCGGGTAACACTGTTGGCACCAAGATTGACACGGGCCCAGGAGCCGAATGCATCCCGCGCGGTGCCGTTCTGAGTGGTCACCAGATCATCGCACACCACATCCTGGCTGGATGTCCTCCCTGTCTCCAACACTGAGCGGATGAAGGTGCCACGCGTATTGACCGAACCGTTCAATACCTCGAGGTCCAAACCGGTGTTGGTAAGGGAGCCACTGAGCTGATCGTTGACACGCAAGAAATGACCGGTATTGTTGCCCGTATTGCCGTTCATCGTCACATGCAAGGCGAACTCACTTCCGGTGGTCAAGGCATTCTCAAAAACAGTAAGCTTACCGGAAGTGTTGTTCGTTCCGATACCGACCTTCCAATCCGATTCTGGGCAATTTCCATTACTTCCAACAGCACCGGTCGCGGTATACAAACGATTCTGCGATGGAGCCAGTGTCCACTCGCAACCGCTGCCTCCTCCACCGCCAGTAGGAACATTGCGCCAGAAGACCACCCCATTGTCATCCGTAACAAGGTACTTCAAAAGGTTGGCGTTCTCATTGGCGGCCAGCGGTAGTTCGCGAATGCGCAGGCGCCCGTTAGGATGTCCAAGCGCTCACTCGGTGTAGCGCTTGCCGCATCAAAGTCACCTACGCCCACAAAGGCCTCCTGGCCGCTACCGGCGGGTTGGATCAGCAGGGTCTGCAAGC
>CAZLGY010000136.1:2851-6043 GCA_964559165.1 uncultured Chryseobacterium sp. | reverse complement strand
ACAAGGGCCTGAGCTTCGGGATGAACGTGAGCAAGTACAAACTGGACAAGGAGTAAGCCAGTTGGCAGTTGGCAGTTGGCGAGCGGATGCCCGCATAGCCAGCCCACTGACAACCGACTACTGACAACCGAATAGTCATGAGACACGGAAACAAGAACAACGCCCTGGGCCGCAAGAAGGCCCACCGCGATGCCCTGCTGAGCAATCTCGCGGTGTCGCTGATCGAGCACAAGCGGATCGAGACCACGCTGGCGAAGGCGCGTGCGCTGCGCATCTATGTGGAGCCCCTGATCACCAAGAGCAAGGAGGACAGCACGCACAGCCGCCGCACGGTGTTCAGCCTGCTGCAGAACAAGGAGGCCACCGCCGTCCTGTTCCGCGATGTGGCGCCCAAGGTGGCCAGCCGTCCGGGTGGCTACACGCGCATCATCAAGCTGGGCAACCGCCTGGGCGATGCCGCCGAGATGGCCATGATCGAGCTGGTGGACTTCAACACCACCTACACCAAGGAGAAGGCTGCAGGCACCGAGGCGAAGAAGACGCGACGGAGCCGGCGCAGCAGCGGCACAGCGAAGGCTGAGGGCGGCGCGCCCGAGGCACCTTCCGCTGCCTAAGCCAGCAGGAGAAGCAAGTGAGAGGGGGTGCCGGGAGGTGCCCCCTCTCGCGTTGGCGACCGTCCCTTCCGGATGCCGAACGGGGCGCCCCGGTCTACAGGCGCCAGCAGGACCTTGCACATATCAACAGCTGTGGATGATCTCTTGACAGCACATGCTGCGTGCGCCGGTATCTTCGCGGGCGCATCCACCGGACCCCGTGCCACCATGCTCGTAAGTCAGCGCCCCGAAGCCGTCCTGTTGCTCGCCGATGGAACGTTGTTCAGGGGGCGTGCCATCGGTGCTGCAGGTGTCACCGTGGGCGAGATCTGCTTCAACACCGGGATGACCGGCTACCAGGAGATCTTCAGCGATCCCAGCTACACCGGGCAGATCATGACGATGGCCTCCCCGCACATCGGCAACTATGGCGTGAAGATGGGCGAGGAGGAGAGCGGTTCGCTCACCATCGCCGGGCTGGTGGTGAAGAAGTTCAGCGAAGTATGGAGCCGTCCCGGTGGCAGCGGCTCCCTGGATGAGCACCTGCGGTCCGCCGGGGTGGTGGGCATCAGCGACGTGGATACGCGCAAGCTGGTGCGCCACATCCGCGACCGGGGAGCGCAGAACGCGCTGATCAGTACCACCGAAATGGACCTGGACGTGTTGCGTGCGCGGTTGGCCGAGGCACCCGATATGGCGGGTTTGGAGCTGAGCAGCCGCGTGAGCACCCGTGCAGCCTACGAGGTGGGCGCGGCGGACGCGAAGCACCGCGTGGCGCTGATCGACTTCGGCGTGAAGCGCAACATCGAGCGCTGCCTGGTGGAACGCGACTGCCGGGTGAAGGTCTTCCCGATGAACACGCCCCTGAACGAGGTGCTGTCCTGGCAGCCCGATGGGTTCCTGTTGAGCAACGGACCCGGCGATCCCGGCGCCATGCCGGCCAGCGTGGCCCTGGTGCAGGAAGTGCTGGCCACGGGCCTTCCGGTCTTCGGCATCTGCCTGGGGCACCAGTTGCTGGCCGAGAGCCTGGGCATGGCGACGGAGAAGATGCACCACGGCCATCGGGGCATCAATCACCCTGTGAAGGACCTGACCACGGGCCGCGACGAGATCACCTCCCAGAACCACGGCTTCGTGGTGAAGCGTGCAGATGCCGAAGCGAACAAGGAGGTGCAGATCACGCATGTGCACTTGAACGATGGCAGCGTGGCCGGCATCCGTTTGAAGGAACGCCCGGTCTTCAGTGTGCAATACCATCCGGAGGCCGGACCGGGGCCTTACGACAGTCGCTACCTCTTCGACCGTTTCGTGGAGAACATCCGCAAGGCGCACGGCGTAGAACGTGCCTCAACCCAGAACCTGTCTGCCGGCAAGGCAGGCGCTTAACCCGATAGCAATGAGCTCGATCGCCAAGATCCTGGCCCGGGAGGTCCTCGATTCACGCGGGAATCCCACCGTGGAGGTGGATGTATGGACAGACACCGGACACATGGGGCGTGCAGCCGTTCCCAGTGGTGCCAGCACCGGGGCCCACGAAGCAGTGGAGCTGCGCGATGGCGACAGGAAGCGCTACCTGGGCAAGGGCGTGCAGAAGGCGGTGGAGAACGTGAACACCACCCTGAACAACGAGCTGAGCGGCGCCCTGGTGACCGAACAGGCCATGATCGACAAGGCCATGCTGGCGCTGGACGGCACCCCCAACAAGGCGAACCTGGGTGCCAACGCGATCCTGGGCGTGAGCCTCGCCGTGGCCAAGGCTGCTGCGGGTGAGGCCGGGCTTCCGCTGTACCGTTACGTGGGTGGGGTGAACGCCGCCACCCTGCCCGTTCCGCTGATGAACATCCTCAACGGTGGTGCACACGCGGACAACAAGGTTGACGTGCAGGAGTTCATGATCATGCCCGTCGGAGCGAAGCATTTCGCCGAAGGCCTGCGCATGGGTGCCGAGGTGTTCCACAGCTTGAAGGCCGTGCTGAAGAAGAAGGGCCTGAGCACCAACGTGGGCGATGAGGGCGGCTTCGCACCGGACCTGCCCAGCAACGAAGAGGCCTTGAAACTGGTGATGCAGGCCATCGAAGCGGCCGGCTACAAGCCCGGGGATGATATCGTGCTGGCGCTGGATTGTGCGAGCACCGAGTTCTACAGTGCTGAGAAGAAGCGCTACACACTGGAAAGCACCGGCGATGTGCTGACCAGCGCAGAGATGGTAGCCATGTGGGCCGACTGGGCCAAGCGCTACCCCATCGTGAGCATCGAGGATGGCATGGCCGAGGATGATTGGGAGGGTTGGAAACTGCTGACGGAGGCCATTGGCGACCGTGTGCAGCTGGTGGGCGACGACCTCTTCGTGACCAATACCAAGCGCCTTGCGGAGGGCATCGACAAGGGCATCGCCAACAGCATCCTGGTGAAGGTGAACCAGATCGGCACGCTCACGGAGACCATCGAAGCGGTGGAGATGGCCCACCGCGCGGGCTATACGAGCATCATGAGCCATCGCAGCGGCGAGACCGAGGACAGCACCATCGCCGACCTCGCAGTGGCCTTGAACTGTGGCATGATCAAGACCGGGAGCGCCAGCCGCAGCGACCGGATCGCC
>CAZLGY010000136.1:0-2841 GCA_964559165.1 uncultured Chryseobacterium sp. | reverse complement strand
AGCTGTTGCGCATCGAGGAACAATTGGGTGCCGCGGCCTCCTACCCTGGCCGTCGCCTGCGTTACGTGCGCTGACCATCACGTGCATACCGATCGCGCGATGGATCGCGTTATCGGAGCATGAACAACAGTCTGTCCCTCCGTCCGCTGGCATGGGTGCTGGCCCTTGCCTGGTGCATCGATGTGCCCGCTTCCACCGCGCTCGACACCCTGTTGCGCGCCGGTGATGTGGTGCTGAAGGGGGTGGCCACCGGAGGTCATTCCGGACGGGTGCTGATGGTGGAGGCCACCAACCGGCGTGCACGCCCGATCACGGTGCGGATCCCTCCGGGTTGGCGGTTCGAGCCACAGGACAGCAACGCACAGCACCTGTTGCTGGTGGAGGAGCAACTGCTGGCCCTGTCGCCCCGTTCCAGCATGCGGGTCAAATGCAGGGTGTTCTGCTGCAAGGCCATGCTCCTCAGCCCGGGAACGGGGCTGCTCTATCTCCGGGGTGCGCTGGCGGAGGAGCCGTTGGTGCGTTTGGCGGAGGCGTTGGCGCGCGACAGCTTCCCGAACAGTGCCACGCAGGAGGCCGTCTGGGCTGTGAGCGATGGCCGGTCGCTGAGCGCCATCGACGCAGGGAGCGCACACCGCACCGATGGGTTACGACGCCTGGTGGCAGGCATCACGGGTGAGACCATCCCTTGGTACACCACCCGTTACGATGCCCCGTCCGAGGGTGCGGCAATGAGCACGCGCGCGGTGGAGGTCTTCGGGGAGGTTGCCTTCCAACAGCGGCATGCGGGCCTGTTGTCCGTGGTGGTGAAGGATGCGGCCGGACGTACCATCCATGTGATCGACGAAGGGCGCGACCTGCGACAGGGAAGCTACACCGTTGATGTTTCGGTGGCGGTGAACGCCTGGCCACCGGGTCGTTATGCGCTGCTGTTCGCAACGGACGGTGTGCTGCTCAAGCGGCAGGAGTTCGTGTTGTGACAACCTGCGCCGCGGGTGCCCTGCCTGAGCGGTGTCAGCGGTCGTGTACGAAGCTGCCCGCGGTGCGCCAACCACCGCCCTGGCGCACTTGCACCCGGTAGGCGCCCGGGGCGAACGCAGCGACGCTGAGCGTACCGGCTGCCGTTGCCGTGTGTGCGGTACGGCCGGAGCCGTCGATGATCCGGAGCATGCTGCCGGGTTCCGCGCCCACCACTTCCACGGTGGCCTGCCGGCTGTCATGCCGCACGCTCAGGGCAGGCTGTGAGAGGGGCTCCGGCGTGGCGGTTGCGCTTAGTTTCCAGCCCATCGCGTAGTCTCCGGCGCGGAGGCCGGTGAAGTCGATGCGGCCCTGGCGGTCGGTGGGATTGCTCACCACGTTCACCGTGTGGTCCGGATGCTCTGTCCATGGCCATGAGGCATCGGGCCTGTAGAGCAGTACCAGGCTGTCCTCGCGGAACGTTGCCGGACCGATATCCTGCATGAGCAGCGGATCCGTGCATGAGTTGAGCTGCGTGCGCCCGTCGTAAAGGATGCGGCCGGCGAGCGCGGCATTCGCAGGTATCGTGCCGTGGATGCGCCACCAGCGATCAGGTGAGACCAGGCAGGCATAGGGGAGGTCGGCATCGGTATCCGCAGCGACCCAATACTCTTCGATGCGGATGGGGGTGGGTGCGGGCATGCTGTTCACGGTGATGCGCAGATCGGCGTTGGCATAGAACGTGTTCCCGGTCCCCACCAGTGTGTCGGTCGCCACGGTCACCGCCTGGGTGAGCCGTTCCGCATCGTTGAGCACGGCCCATGCGGGGGCGAACGGTGCGGTGAGGGTGGCGGTGGTGGTGCCGGTCCCCAGTAGCAGTGGTTGCGGTGCGGTCCAGCTGCCGCCATCGGCGGCGTACAGGGTGATGGGCATGGGCACCTGCAGGTGCGGTGCGGCGGGCCCGCGTTGCTTCTGCTCCACATGCATGGTGACGGTGAAGGCATCACCGGCGGGCTCCACATCGATGGAGTCCACCTCGAATGCCGCCCAGCCCCCCTGCCGCACCTGTGCGTCGAAGAAGGGGCTGAGGTCGGTACCCGAGAAGTCGCTGAGGTGCGTTTCGAGCAGGTCGGTGTTCACCGGGCGGAACGCGTGGCTGTCCAGGAAGGTGCGCAACCCGTTGAAGAAGGCGGAGTCGCCCATCACCCCCCGCAGTCCGTGCCACATGTCCGCGCCCTTGTTGTAGGAATGCTCGCCATAGGTCCATTCCTGGGGCACATTGGCGAGGGGCCACCAGCCTTCGTCCATGATGTGCGCTCCCTGTACCATGGCACGGTGGTTCCGCCGCACCTCGGTCATGTAGCGCTCGCGTCCGTACACGGCTTCGAGGAAGAGGAAGCTGAGGTATTCAGCCCCGCCCTCGTTGATGTACATCTCCTCGGCCCGCTCGCATGTCACCAGGTCGCCGAACCATTGGTGGGCCAGTTCATGTGCCATGATGGCCTCGAAGGCCAGGCTGCCGTCGGCGATGGAGGCGGGGTAGTGGATGCTGGTGGAGTGTTCCATGGCCCCTTGTGTGGTGAGCACGTAGCCCACCTTGTTCCAGCGGTAGGGCCCGAAGCGTTGCTCGAAGGCTGCGAAGGCGGCGGGCAGGTTGAGAAAGGAGTTCTTCAGGGCGGTGGTGTCCTGGGGGCGTGCGATGAGCGCCACGGGGACGCGGTCTCCGGTGATGCTGGTGAAGGTGTCCCGGGCGGCCGTGTAGGTGCTGGCGGCCACCGATGCCAGGTAGGCGGGAATGGTCTCCTGGTGCAGCCAGTGGAACACGGTGGTGTCGCCGCCGAGGGGTATGGTGGCCAGCAGTTCGCCATTGCACCATGCGGTGCGTCC
>CAZLGY010000135.1:442-6050 GCA_964559165.1 uncultured Chryseobacterium sp. | reverse complement strand
GATCTCCTTGGATAAGCAAATCCAGGGGGGGCTGAATTATTAACAGAACCCCCGTCCTTGTTGGGAAAAACACGTGAATGGAGGCACCCTGTGCGGTATCTTCGCAAGCCTTTCAGAACAGAAGGCAGAAGAACGAACGACAACCATGTCTGAGACCGTATTGGAAATGAGTGAAAAGCAGAAGGATGCCGCCAGCTATTCGGCGGACAGTATCCAGGTCCTTGAAGGGCTTGAAGCCGTGCGCAAGCGCCCGGCGATGTACATCGGCGATATCGGGGTGAAGGGTCTCCACCATCTGGTGTACGAGGTGGTGGATAACTCCATCGATGAGGCGCTTGCCGGGCATTGTGACACCGTGGAGGTCACCATTACCGCGAGCAACGGCATCCGTGTGAAGGACAATGGGCGGGGCATCCCGGTGGATATGCACGCCAAGGAAGGCCGCAGTGCATTGGAGGTGGTGATGACCGTGCTGCACGCGGGTGGTAAATTCGACAAGGACAGTTACAAGGTCTCCGGAGGTCTCCACGGCGTGGGCGTCAGTTGTGTGAACGCGCTCAGCACCCACCTGCGCGCCGAGGTGCACCGCGGTGGCAAGGTCTATGAGCAGGAGTACAGCGAGGGGAAGCCTTTGTACGCGGTACGCGAGATCGGCACCACGGACTACCGTGGCACCGTTGTGCATTTCCAGCCAGACCTGAGCATTTTCCAGGTGGGGGAGTACAATTTCGATACCCTCGCCGCCCGATTGCGCGAGCTGGCCTTCCTGAACAAGGGGATCCGCCTGTCGCTCACCGATGAGCGTCGCCAGAACGAGGACGGAAGTCCAGTGAGCGAGAGCTTCTTCAGTGAGAACGGCTTGGTGGAGTTCGTACAGTACCTCGACGGTACCCGCGTACCCCTGATCGAGAAGGTGATCCACATGGAAGGCGAAAAGCAGGGCATCCCCGTGGAGATCGCCATGGTCTACAACGACTCCTACAACGAGAACCTGCACAGCTACGTCAACAACATCAACACCCACGAAGGTGGCACACACCTGGCAGGGTTCCGGAGCGGCCTTACGCGCACGCTCAAGAAGTATGCGGATGCCAGTGGCGCCACGCAGAAGTTGAAGTTCGAGATCAGTGGCGATGATTTCCGTGAGGGCCTCACCGCGGTCATCAGTGTGAAGGTGGCCGAGCCCCAGTTCGAAGGTCAGACCAAGACCAAGCTGGGCAATAATGAGGTGAGCGGTGCGGTGAACATCGCCGTCAGCGAAATGCTCGAGAACTACCTGGAGGAGCACCCCCGCGATGCCAAGCAGATCGTGGACAAGGTGATCCTGGCCGCCACTGCCCGCCATGCCGCCCGCAAGGCAAGGGAAATGGTGCAGCGCAAAGGCGCTTTCAGCGGTGGTGGCCTCCCCGGAAAGCTTGCCGACTGCCAGAGCAAGGATGCCAGTGCCAGCGAGCTCTTCCTGGTGGAGGGTGACTCCGCAGGCGGTACGGCCAAACAAGGCCGCAACCGTGAGTTCCAGGCCATCCTGCCCCTCCGCGGCAAGATCCTGAACGTAGAAAAGGCGATGCAGCACAAGATCCTCGACAACGAGGAGATCCGCAACATCTACACGGCCTTGGGGGTCCACATCGGCACGGAGGAGGATAGCAAGGCACTCAACATGGAGAAGTTGCGCTATCACAAGATCGTGATCATGTGCGACGCTGACGTCGATGGAAGCCATATCCAGACGCTGATCATGACTTTCTTCTTCCGTCACATGCAGCCGCTCATCGAGCAGGGGTACCTCTACATCGCCACGCCGCCGCTCTACCTGGTGAAGAAAGGGAAGGAGCAGGTGTACTGCTGGAGCGAGGCGGAGCGCGATGCAGTGATCGAACGCATGAAGTCCTCCAGCAAGGAGGCCAGCGTGGGAGTGCAGCGCTACAAGGGCCTGGGTGAGATGAACGCGGAGCAACTGTGGGAGACCACCATGGACCCCAGCCGCCGCACCCTCCGACAGGTGACGATCGAGAACGGTGCAGAGGCCGACCGTGTCTTCAGCATGCTCATGGGCGACGAGGTGCCCCCCCGCCGTGAGTTCATCGAGAAGAACGCCATCTACGCCAAGCTGGACGTATAAGCCAGGCATTCCAGTGAGTACGAGGAAGCCCGGCCTGTTGGCCGGGCTTCCTCGTATCCGTCAGATCCTCAATACAGGACGGACACATGTCCCAGGCGCTCGATGAGCTCTCCGGTGAACTGGTCTCGGCATGTCAACTTCCACACATACACCTCGGATTCCACCAAGGTTCCGCCATACGTTCCATTCCACGCCTCGTCCAGCGAACGGCTGTTGAAGATGCGCTCGCCCCAGCGATCGAAGACCATGAACTCATAGTCCGCCACATAGGGCAGGTTGAAGATGGGCTTGAACCCTTCGTTGAACCCGTCCCCGTTGGGTGTGAACGCATTCGCGACGAACACCAGCAGCCGGTCGAGCACCGGAACTATGGCGCATACCGAATCACTGCAACCGTTGGCGTCCAGTGCCGTAAGGCAGACCGTGTAGGTTCCTCCAAGGCCACCGGGGAAGGCATACGATGGCGAGACACTGGTGGAACCTTCGCCGGTACCGAAGTCCCAGACGAAGTTGGTGGCATTGCTGCTGGAGGTGTTGGTGAACGAGGCCAACGTCTGGTCGATGAAGAGCGTATCAGGTCCTTGGGTGAACCCTGCTATGACCGGTGGCGGACTTCCGATGGTGGCGGAGGCCGAGGCAACGCAGCCGTTCGCATCCTGCATCCACACGGTAAAGTCCCCTGGGCAGAGATTGCCGAACAGGTTCGTTGGTTGGAAGTCAGAACCGTTCAAGCTGAAGAGCGTGCCTGCGGGATCCACCACGACGATACGGCCATCACAGGTCCCCGGACAGGTTTCATCAACATCGAACACAAGGTCGATCGCCAAGGGTGCAGGCTCGTTGATCACGAAGGCCACGGTCGTTGCGCAGCCATTGGTGTCGGCTACGGTCACGGTGTAGTTGCCGGCACAGAGGCCTTCTGCGATGTCAGTTCCTCCGGGTCCTTGCGAACTCCAACCATAGTTGTAGGCACCACCGGCCACGTTCCCTCCTGTGGCAGCAACGGTAGCAGTGCCGGCGCAGATGCCGTTACACAGCGGGTCGGAAGTGCTTACCACTGCTGCGACCGGATCGGTGAAGGTGAGCTGAACACTATCCATTGCCGCGCAGCCTTCGCTTGTGAACGTGGACCAATATGCAGTGTAGCTGCCGCCGGCGATCGCGCTTACCGTGGTACCCGCGTTCCCGCTATTGGTGAAGTCCAGGCCCGGATCACCGGACCAGGAGCCCGATGCCCACGATCCCGTTGCAAGGACCGAGCCCTCGAGGGAACAGCTCGTCGCTGGTGGTCCTGCATCCGGTTGCGTCACCAGCTGGACGATCACCGTGGCGCTTGCGCTGGCGTTGGGGCATGGAGCACTGCCTGTGACCGTGTACGTATAGATGCCGGGTGTATCCGTTGACGGGTCGAAGATGCCAGCGAACGGGCTGCCGTCCGGAGCGCTCCAACTGCCTTGCACATCCGGTGTGCCACCCAATAGCGGGAGCAACGCGAAAGAAGCTGCCTCAGGACATACCGTGGTACCGCCGTCATCCCCTGCATCCGGAAGCAGGTTCACGGTTACGGTCACTGCTGCACTCGCATCAGGGCATACGTCCCCGCCGGCCACCGTGTAGATGTAGATGCCTTGAGGGTCCGTCGTGGGATCATAGTTGCCGTCAACGAAACCGTCACCGAAGCTCCAGGTGCCGCCAGCATCGGGGGTGCCGTTCAATTGGTCGAACAGTTCTGATGCACCATCGCTGGAGCAGAGGGTGAGCGAGCCGTCGGCACCGGCGTTCGCCGGTACCTCGAGGGTCACATCCACGATCGCCGTGTCGTTCACACAGGGTTGCGGCACCACAACAACGTACGTGTAGGAGCCTGCGATCGCTGAGCTTGGATCCAATGTCCCGTTGATATCTTCACCACTTGGAGCGATCCAGACCCCGCCGGCATCCGGTGACCCCCCCAGCAACCCGAACAGTTGCACTTGTCCTGGAGCCTGGCAAAGCGTTACCGCACCGTTGCCACCTGCATCCGCATCGCTAAGCACCTGTACCGTTACGACCGCGTTCGCTGCAGGACAGGGGGGGGCGCCTACAACGGTGTACGTGTAATTCCCTGCGAGATCGGTTGCCGGATCGAACGTGCCCTGGAAAGTTCCGCCATCGGGAGCCATCCAGGTGCCGCCAGCGTCAGCATTACCCAGCAGCGGGAAAAGGTCTTCCGGGGCCCCAGTGATGCAGAGGTTCACCACATCATCCGAACCGGCGTTGGCAGGCAGCACAATGGCTACAGACACCAACGCGGTGTCGGCCGGACAGGGTGAAGCACCGCTGGCGATGTACAGATAGTCGCCACTTGTGTCGGTTGAAGGGTCGAACGTGCCGCTCCATCCCGCGCCAGTGGCGGTCTGCCAGGAGCCGCCAGGTTGTGGAGTGCCGAGAATGCTGGGGAACAGCGCCGTTGCCTCATCGCTGCTGCAAAGCACCAATTCGCCATCGATCCCAGCATCAGGCGGCGCGATCAACGTAACCTCCACCGTGCTCGAAGAACTGATGCAGGGAAGCGGCACGGCGATGGTGTAGGTATATGTCCCGCCCTGCATGGTCTGCGGATCGAAGTCGCCGTTGAAGGCCGTTCCGTCCGGCGTTGTCCAAGTACCCCCCTGATCGGGCGATCCTTCCAATCGCGTGAAGAGGTCCTCGACCGGTCCGCTACTGCATGTTGTGAGCGCCCCGGGACCTCCAGCGAAGGGTTGTTCCACCAGCGAAACTTCAACCACCGCGACAGCTGCGGGGCAGGGGGGCGTTCCCGTGACCGAGTAGGTATAGCTGCCGGGGCTCATCGACGTGGGGTCGAACAGCCCACCGAACACTGCGCTGGGACCGCTCCATGTACCACCGGTATCCGGCGCTCCCCCAAGGCCATCTGCCAGATCCACAGCGGGGCCTGACACACAAAGAGCCAACGAGCCATCGCTACCGGCGTTGGGCGGTGCCACTTCGGTCACGGTCACTGTGGTGCTGGAGCCAACACAAGGCGGCGGCACATCAATGGTGTAGGTGTACACGCCCGGGTCCATCGTGGCGGGATCGTACTGCCCCCCCACCACAGGCGATGGTCCGCTCCAGGTGCCACCGGCATCGGGCGTTCCGCCGATCGCGGCGAACAGGAGGATGGCGTCATCAGTGGTGCAAAGCGTCACTGCGCCGGGCGATCCCGCATCGGGCTCACTCACAACGCCCACGGTCACCGTGGCCGCATCACTGGGACAGGGTGTGGTGCCGTTGACGGTGTAGGTGTACACACCGGCGGTCATCGTGGCGGGGTTGAACTGTCCGCCCAGCACCGGCGAAGGACCGCTCCACACCCCCCCGGCCTGCGGCGTGCCACCCAGCTGTGTGAAGAGCGAAGCGGATGGGCTGCTGATGCAGAGGGTGAGTGCGCCATCGCTACCGGCGTTGGGCGGTGCCACTTCGGTCACGGTCACTGTGGTGCTG
>CAZLGY010000135.1:0-342 GCA_964559165.1 uncultured Chryseobacterium sp. | reverse complement strand
GGATGGCGTCATCAGTGGTGCAAAGCGTCACTGCGCCGGGCGATCCCGCATCGGGATCCGTGACCACCGCAACATTCACCGTGGCCGAGGCTGACGGGCACGGCGCTAAACCGGCCACCGTGTAAGTGTAAGCTCCGGTCGTGCTCGTCCCCGGCGTGAACAAACCGGTTGAAACTCCACCTCCAGGAGCTGTCCAGACGCCTCCTGCATCAGGTGTTCCATTGAGTCCGTTCGCGAGTGCGGTCGCCGCGCTGGTGGAGCATAGGGTGAGACCACCATTGATACCAGCGTTGGGCGGGGTGTTGATGGTGACGTTGACCGTGGCTGTGGCGTTGACGCATG
>CAZLGY010000134.1:0-6210 GCA_964559165.1 uncultured Chryseobacterium sp. | reverse complement strand
GTTCCCATCCACGTAGGTGTAGGTTACCGAGTGCGTGCCCACACCCGCTGCGGCGGGATCGAAGGTGCTGCCCGACACGCCGGGGCCGATGAAGACCCCGCCGGCAGGCGTGCCGGAGAGGGTGACCGGCGCATCCGCCAGCGTGTAGCTGCTGCCCAAGCCCGTGAAGCTAACCGGGTCGGGGCTGACGCAGGGACTGGAACCTTGGGCGGTGTATAGGGCTTGGACCTCGGCGGCAGTGAGGGCGCGGTTCCAGACGCCTATATCGTCGAGTTTACCTTTAAATACCTCATAACAATTAACCCCTCCATTAATCGAGCTAGCACCTATGATTAGGTTATCGATAAATCCCGAATTAAAGTTTGGAGCTATTGGATAAATATATTTTAATATGCCATCCCCATAGAACTTAAATTGATTAAATTCTTTGGTTATTGTTATTGAATGCCAAGAAAGCATATTGTATGTGTTCCATTGAATGGTTGAACTTGGGCCTGCATTTAACCATACACCGTTTCCAATACCTCCAGAGGTTATATTGAACCATCCAATATAATTATAACTACCGCCAACATATTGGTGAGGGCTTGAATTAAATATTGTTTGATTAAATTTTATAGAGTCATTAGTGAAATACCACATTGTGATGGTATAGTCCATAGCATTTGATAAATTTACTGGCACTGATATTCCCCTGGCACTTGGACAATCAACACCATCAACCATATAACTTGAATTAGGAGTGTTAAATCGATCTGAAGACAAACTTGCACTAATAATCGTCCCATTATTCCCATTCCCGCTCTCGTCATTCGCATTGCCGTTGAAGGGCCACCAGCCAACCAGGCCATCCGTGGGCACGTAACTGGGCACCTGGGCGTGGAGGGTGGAGGCGGTAAGAAGGGTGAAAGTGGAGAGAATGGTGAGAAGGTGGCGCATGGTGCGGGGGAGTGGTTCCGGTATGTTGTGGGCTGCCGCTTCGAGCAGTTGGAGGTGGTCGTTGTCCCTTATCTTTACACAAGGGGTCCAATGGTCCGTTATTATTGGCAGGTGCGAACGTAATGGAGTGGCGGGTGTCAAGTCCGGTCACCCCGCTTCTTTATCGTTAGTGCCGATGGCATTATCGGTCATTGCGATACCTTGGCACCAACGCACGTATGCCATGAACAAGAAGGAGATCGCCATGCGCATCCGCCAACTACGCGAGGAGCGCGGCCTGCGGCAGGAGGACGTGGCGCGCGTGCTGGGCATCAAGCAGCCGGCCTACTGCGACCTGGAGAGCGGCAGCACCACCTTCACCGCCGTGGCGCTGGACAAGCTGGCGGAATTCTACGGCCTCAGCCTCGATGAATTCCTCCGCCCCGGACAGCCCGTGCTGAACATGCACGATCATTCGTCCCAAGGCTTCAACGTGATCCATTCGCAGACCATCAACGGTATGAGCGATGATGTCAGCCGTCGCTTGGTGGAGGTGCTGGACGCCAACGCCCGTGCGCTGGAGAAGCTGGCGGAGGTGCTGGGCAGGAAGTAGGCTTGTGCTTATGGCGGATGCCGGCGTCCGCCATCGGTCCTGCTACCGCACCAACCACGGTCCCGGGTCCACCTTCACCAGCCCTTCGCTGGTGATCTTCCACACTTCGATGTGTGCGATGGAGCCACTGTCGTCCGTGAGCACGGTGCCCACCGCCTGCTTGGTGTCCACCTTCTGTCCCTTGGCCACGCTCACCTCGCGCAGGTTGCTGTATACGGTTCGGTAGGCGCCGTGGCTGAGTATCACGGCCTTGCCGGCGCCGGGGATCACGATCACGCTGGCCACTTCGCCGCGGAACACGGCGCGCACGGCAGCACCCTTCTCGGTGGTGATGTCCACCCCGTTGTTCTCGATGGTGATGCCGGGTAGCACGGGGTGCGCCTGCTTGCCGAAGCGGCTGGTGATGACCCCCTTCTCCACGGGCCAGGGCAGCCGGCCCTTGTTCTTCTCAAAATCGGCGTTGAGCTCCTTGGCCTCGGGGGTGAGGCTCAGCTCCAGTTTGCCGCCCTTGGTGGTGGCGGTGGCCCCCTTGGTGGCGCCCGCCTTGGGCTTCATGCTCTCCTCGATGGCCTTGCGGATGGCGGCGTCGAGCTCGTTGCGCTGCTTCTGCTGCTTGCGCTGGGTCTCCTTCAGCCGCCCCTCCTCCTTGCGCAGGCTGGCCAGGGCGGTCTGTTGTCCGCTGCGGTCGGTGGCCAGCCGCTGCTTCTCGGCCTGCTCCTGGGCCATGATGCGACTTTTCTCCTGGCGCTGGTCCTCCAGGTCCTTCAGCCGGCCTTCGATCTCCACGCGCGTTTCCTCGATGAGCCTGGCCTGGCGGGTGCGTTGTGCGGCGATCTGCTCCAGGTAACGGCTGCGCTTGAAGGCCTGCTGGAAGCTGGACGCCGCGAAGAGGTAGCTCATGCGGTCGTAACTGCTGCGGTTGCGGTAGGCGAACTGCAGCATGCGGGCGTATTCGGCTTTGAGGGTGGCGAGGTCCTGCTTGAGCGCTGTGACCATGGCCTGGTCCTCCTCGATACGCTGCTGCACCACGCGGAGCTCCCCGTTCATGGCGCGGATGAGCTGCTCGCGCGCCTGGATCTGGCTTTCGAGGAGCTGCAGCTGCTGCTGGGTGACGCGCTGTTCCTTGCGCGCCTGGTCGATGAGCGCGGTGGTGGTCCTGATCTGCTTGTCGAGCGCTTCCCGTTTCTTCTCCAGCTCCTTGCGGTTCTGGCCAAGCGCGGTGGTGCCCAGCAGCAGGGGCAGCAGGCACAGCAGCAGGTGGCGCACGGTGCTCATGGGGTGGCGGGCAGCGGGGTGAACTTCTCCGGCACGCGGAAAGGTAGGCTCAGGGGTCCTTCCATGGTGATGCGCGACAGTTCGAGCAGGCCGCTCACCTGGCGGTCGCCCTCGCTCACGGTGATCCGGATCCTGTTGGGCAGGTGTTGTTCGCTGGCATCTGCGCGGCTTTCGTAATGCACATCGGCCACGCGGTCGCGCACCAGGTCGCTCACCTGCACCCGCACCACGCGGAAGCTGTCGGGTTCCAGCCAATAGCGATGCACCACGGCATCGCGTTCCTCGGCCTTGCGCAGGGTGCGTTCCAGCCGGCGCTCGCCCATGTCGCGGTCGCCCACCAGGGTGTCGCCGGGTGCGAGGTCCTCCGCGGCGCGCACGAAGCGGCGTCGCTCCCTGCTGGTGAGCACGTAGAGGCCGTCCTCGCGGTCGGCGCGGTACTTCTCGGTGGGGTCCAGCCCCACGGGCAGCCCCAGCAGGGCCCGCTGCAGCATGCCCAGGGCGGGCATCAGGCCGAAGCGCTGGTGGGTGGCGGCGCTGTCACCCAGGAAGTAGTGGTCGTTCATGCGGTCCAGCAGCTTCACGCTGTCGGGGGTCATCACCACACGGGCCACCTCCACGCCCAGGGCGGGCACCACGCTCACCCAGGCGGCACTGTCGCGCACGGAGCGCAGCTGGGCCTTGAAACTGCGGTCGCCTTCGGGCAGTTGCAGTTCCACGGAGGCTTTGGCGCTGTAGTAGCGGGAGTCCGGACCGGTGTGCTGGAGCAGGCGTTCAAGCAGTTTCTCCGGCGAGCGCGGGGGGATGTCGCGCCCCAGCAGGGGCAGGGTTCTGCCGGGCTTGCACCCGGCTGCCACCAGAAGGGCCACCAGCAGCAGGGCCTTGTTCATCATTCCACGCGCCGTCCTTCGGTGATCTTGCGGTCGAGGAGGGGGCTGGCACCGCCCTTTTCGCGTGCCATGCGCCACTGTGCGATGGCGGCGGCGGCATCGCCCGTTTCATACAGGATGTCGCCGTAGTGCTCCAACAGTACGCCATCGGGGGCGGGCGATCCGGCGAGGGCCTTTTCCATCCATACGCGTGCATCGGCATGGCGCCCCATGCGGAAGAGCACCCACGCGTAGGTGTCCTGGTAGGTGGGTGAGCCGGGCTCCAATTCGTTGGCGCGGCGGCTCATGCGTTCGGCCTTGTCCAGCTGGTCGCCGCGCAGGCTCAGGTAGTAGGCCCAGTTGTTGAGCGTGGCGATGTTGTCCGGTTCGGCGGCGAGCACCTTTTCGTAGGCGTTGTCACTGTCTGCGAACATCGCGGCCTCGTTGTAGGCGTCGCCCAGGCTGCTCCAGAACTGGGTGGAGAGGGGTGTATTGTCCACCACCAGGTCGCGCCCCGTGATGAGGGCCTCGATGGCCTCTTCATGGCGCTTGAGCTGGGAGAGGGCGATGCCCTTGTAGAGGAACAGTTCGGGGGTGGTGGGGAAGAGGGCGATGGCCGAATCGGCATCGGCCGCCAGCGCGGCATGGTCGCCCAGTTGCAGGTCCAGTTGCAGCAGCTGCAGGTGGATGGGGAAGCGCCCCTGTTCGCTGCGCAGGGCCATGCGGAACTGCTCCCGGGCTTCGGCGTGGCGCCCATCACGCACCAGGAAATCACCATGGATGGTGTGTGGCTTTCCGCTCTCGGGGTGCGCCTTCTCCAGGGCCTCGATGAGGGTGTAGGAGCGGGCCACCAGGGTGGTGCGGTCCCCGGGTTCCTCCCCCTCGTGGTTGGTCATCTCGAAGAAGCCGATGAGCACCTGCATCTTGGCGTCGATGTCCATCTCGGGGTCAAGGAAGGCCTCGCCCAGTTCGTTGTAGGCCTCCTCCATGCGGCCGGTGGCGTAGTAGTGCTCGGCCAGCCCGATGCGCAGCATGCTGTTGCCGGGGTCGAGCTCCAGGGCTTTCCGGTACTGCTGCAAGGCTTTTTCATGTTCGCCCCGTTCGTCGTAGATCTCGGCCAGCAGCCCGATGTACTGCGGGTCGTTGGGGTAGGCTGCCGCGGCGCGCAGGGCGAGCTGTTCCGCCTCGGCCAGCTTACCATTGCCGGCGAGCATTCCGTACTGCTGCATCACCAGTTCGGTGTTCAGGCCGATGCGTGCCTCGAGGTCGTTGTAGACCTTCATGGCGTCGCTGACCTTGCCGGTGAAGGCCAGGGAGTTGGCCAGGTCGAAGTAGACCTCATAGCGGTCGGGCCATTGGTCCACGATGCCGCGGTAAACGTCGATGGCCTCGACCACCTGCTGGTCCTCCTGATAGAGGTCGGCCAGCAGGAAGCGGTACCAGATGTTGGACCGGTCTGCGGCCACGGCGCTTTTGGCGTGGGCCACGGCCTTGGGGAAGTTCTGGCCCTGGTGGTAGAGCTTGCCCAGTTCGAAGTGGGCCGCGCCGTTGGCGGGGTCGAGCTTCAGGCATTGTTCGAAGGCGGCCACGGCCTTGGCGGGCTGGCCACCCAAGCGGGCCTGCGTGCCTTCCATGAAGAGGCGCATCACCTCGGCCCGGCGGTCGGTCGGGGGCGCCTCGGACGTGTCTGGGCGCGCGGTGGCAGGCACCTTCCGCGAACCGCCGCAGGCGCCCAGTATCAGCGCGAGCGCCAGCAGGGGGGGGAGGGTGCGGCGGGTCATGCGGGGGGTCAGCCGGCGGTGCTGTCGTCGCTCAGGCTCAGGTCCATGGTCCGGCCTGTCACACGCGCCCGTTCGCCCAGCATGCTATTGTCGATGATGGCGTCCGTGATGTGAACGGCCGGCCGGATGATCGAATTCCGCACCACGCTGGTGGTGATCACGGCGTTGGCCTCGATGGAGACGTTGGGACCCACCACGCTGTTCACCAGTGTGACATTGTCGCCGATGAAGCAGGGGGGGATGACGATGCTGCCCTCCAGGTTCGCGGAAGGGCTCACAAGGCCCTTGTCGCCCTTGAGGAAGCCCAGCACTTTGGTGTTGGTGTCCACCATGGCGTTCTTGTTGCCGCAGTCCATCCAGTCGTTCACCGCGCCGGCCCTGAAGCGTGCGCCCTTGCGCTTCATGTTCTCCATGGCGTTGGTGAGCTGGTACTCGCCCTTGTCCTTGACGTCGTTGTCGATGAGGTACTGCATCTCCTTGCGGAGGCGCTCCCCATCGGCGAAGTAGTAGATGCCGATGATGGCCAGGTCGCTCACGAACTCCTGGGGCTTTTCCACGAACTCGGTGATGATGCCATCGCCATCCAGCTTCACCACGCCGAAGGGCCGCGGGTCGTCCACCTTGTTCACCCAGATCACACCGTCGCAGTCCTTGTCCAACTTCAATTGGGCGCGGAACAGCGTGTCGGCAAAGGCCACGATGATGCGGCCGCTCAATGCGCTCTCGGCGCACAGGATGGCGTGGGCGGTGCCCAGGG
>CAZLGY010000133.1:0-6384 GCA_964559165.1 uncultured Chryseobacterium sp. | reverse complement strand
CAGCGACCACTTGCACCCCATGCAAGTGCGCTACCGGGCTGCGCTACACCCCGAGATACCTTGTCCCGCATTTCGCAGCGACCATCCCGCCACCAGGCGGGATGCGCTACCGGGCTGCGCTACACCCCGAGATACCTTGTCCCGCATTTCGCAGCGACCATCCCGCCACCAGGCGGGATGCGCTACCGGGCTGCGCTACACCCCGAGGAACCTTGTCGCACATTTTGCGAACCATGCCCTCCAACTTGGCCGGAACATCTCCCAAGGGCTGTGCTCAACCCGAACGGGGCGCAAAGGTAATGATCCTTCGCAAATGATGACCAATGACTGAAACCGGCCGGTGGAAGAACAGCAGAGCACCCACGGCCGTTACCATTCCCCGGTCTTCAACCCCGCCAGCGAAGCCACCCGATATCAGTGATGAACGGTGGGCACCTGGCGATGAACGGCCAATGACACCCCCAACCGCCCGGTACCTTTGCAACCGCTCATGCGCCTCCATACGTTCCTCCTGCTGGCTTTACTGTTCGCGCAAAAGGCCAACGCTCAAGGCTCCTTCACCATCAGCGGCTTCGTCAAGGACGCCAATACCGGTGAAACGCTGATCGGTGCCAATGTGTACGTGAAGGAGTCCTACAAGGGAGGCTCCACCAATACCTATGGCTACTATGTCCTGAACGTACCGGCAGGTACCCACACCGTGGTCATGAGCTTCATCGGCTACCAGGAATTCACTCAGGTGGTGGACGTGAAGGCCGACATGAAGCTGAACATCGAGGCACGCCCAGCGACCATCATGGCGAAGGAATTCGAGGTGGTTGGCGAGAAGGCGAAGAACAATACGGAAGGAACCCAGATGGGTACCGTGGAACTTGATGTGCAGCGGCTCAACACACTGCCGGCGCTCCTCGGTGAAGTGGATATCCTGAAGACGATCCAATACCTGCCCGGAGTGAAGAGCAACGGTGAGGGGAACAGCGGCTTCTATGTACGCGGCGGTGGGCCGGACCAGAACCTCATCCTCCTGGATGAAGCCGTGGTGTACAATGCCTCGCACCTGTTCGGGTTCTTCAGCGTATTCAACGCGGACGCGGTGAAGAACATCGAACTGATCAAGGGGGGCATGCCGGCCAATTACGGAGGGCGTATCTCATCGGTGCTGGACATCAGCATGAAGGAAGGGAACGACAAGGGTTTTCACGGGCAGGGTGGCATCGGCCTGATCTCTTCCCGCCTGACCCTCGAGGGCCCGGTCGTGAAGGACCGGGGCTCGTTCATCGTCAGCGGACGTCGCACTTACATCGATGTGCTGACCAAGCCGTTCATCAACGACACCTCAGCGTTCTCCGGTTCCGGCTATTACTTCTACGACCTCAACGCCAAGGCGAATTACCGGCTGGGCGACAACGATCGCGTATACCTGAGCGGCTACTTCGGCCGTGATGTCTTCGATTTCAGCGGAAGCGACCCGGGCGACCCCAACTTCCGCATCCCATGGGGCAACGCTACACTTTCGGCCCGCTGGAACCACATCTTCGGCCCGAAGCTCTTCCTCAATACCACCGCCACCTTCAGCGACTATTCGTTCGCCTTTGAAGCGAACCAGGAGGAATTCGCCTTCGAACTGTTCAGTGGCATCCGGGACTACAGCCTCAAGACCGACCTCACGCACTTCGCCAGCGCCCGGCACAACCTGAAATATGGCGGCCAGTACACCTACCACGTGTACACCACCAGCACGGTGAACGTCAGCAGCGGCGATACGGAGTTCAACATCGATACGCCACCGAAGTTGCACGCACACGAGACGGCGCTCTATGTCATGGATGACTTCGACCTGACGGATGACCTGCGGATCAACGCGGGCCTGCGGCTTACGACCTTCAACCATGTGGGACCCTACACCCGCTATCGCACGGATGAACTTGGGCGCAACACGGGGGTGGATACCATTCCGGCAGGACGGAACATCACCGGTTATGCTGCGCTTGAGCCTCGGATCTCGCTCCGCTATCGGATGGACAAGAACAGCAGCATCAAAGCCTCCTTCAACAGGGGACAGCAGTATGTGCACCTTGCAAGTTTCAGCAGCGTGGCGTTACCCACCGATGTGTGGATACCGAGCTCTGAGAACGTGAGGCCTCAGGTCGGGACCCAATATGCCATCGGCTACTTCCGCGACCTCAAGGACCGGACCTTCGAGACCAGCGTCGAAGCCTATTACAAGGACTTCGACAACCTGATCGAATATGCGGAGGGCGCCCAACCGCAGAACAACGGCAACGCCAACTACGACGCACAACTCGTGTTCGGCGACGGCTACAGCTACGGCGCAGAACTGTTCATCAAGAAGGTCACCGGCAGGCTGAACGGTTGGATGGGCTACACCTGGAGCAGGACCATGCGCAGCTTCCCGGACATCAACCAGGGCCGCGAATTCCCGAGCAGGTGGGACCGAAGGCACGACCTCAGCGTGGTGCTCTCCTATGACCACAGCCAGCGCTGGACGTTCGGGGCCACGTTCGTCTACGCCACCGGGCAGGCGGTGACCCTGCCTGTCAACCGCTACTTCTTCGAGGGTCGCCTTGTGAGCGAATACACCGACCGCAATGGGTACCGCATGGCGCCCTACCATCGCCTCGACCTTGCCGCGACCCTCAACAACAAACCGACCAAGGAAGTGCAGGACCCCCTGTCCGGTGAGATGCGGACCGTGGATCGCCGCTGGAAGAGCAGCTGGACCTTCGGCATCTATAACGCCTACAACCGGGCCAACCCCTACTTCATCTACTTCGATGCCGAAGGCGTGCCCGCCCAAGGTGACTTCCGTGTACTGGCCAAACAGGTCTCGTTGTTCACCATCCTTCCCTCGATCACCTGGAATTTCAAGTTCTGATGGACAAGCGGTTCCTACTCCCGTTCCTCACCCTGCTCGCTGCGTGCGAGAAGGAGATCACCGTGGACCTGCCACGCACCGATCCGCGCATCGTGATCGAAGGCACCATCGAGACCGGTGCGCCGCCGATCGTCCTGCTTTCGCGCACCCAGAATTTCTTCGACCCCACAAGCGTTGCATCCATTGCTGCAGCCTTCGTGAGCGATGCAGATGTGACCATCTTCGACGGCACCACCACCCATGTGCTGGACCGCCTATGCAGTGATATCATTCCCGAAGACCAGCTGGAGCAGGTGGCCGCCCTTGTCGGACTTGATCCGGACCTGCTGCGACAGGCCAACATTTGTGCGTGGACCAAGCTGGACGGCACCCTGGACGGGGTTGAGGGACGCACGTACAACCTGCGCGTAGTGGCCGACGGCAACACCCTGGACGCCACCACGACCATACCCAACAGTGTTGCCCTCGACTCGCTGTGGTTCAAATTGGCCCTGCAGGACCCCGGTGATGATACCCTCGGGTTCCTGTGGGCTTCGCTCAGCGACCCGGATACCATCGGGAACGCCTACCGTTGGTTCGCCCAGCGTATCAACCGTGACGCCACCGGAACACCCAAGGACAGCCGCTTCATCGCTCCTGCGTTCTCCGTCTTCGAGGACCGTTTCGTCAACGGGCTCACCTTTGACTTCGCCTTCAACCGCGGATCGGAGCCCTTCGCGTCCACGGATGACCCTGAACGCGGCTACTTCAAACGCGGTGATACCGTGGTGGTGAAACTGGCCAGCATCGGTTCACGGGAATACCGATCCTACAACACGCTCGAGAGCAACATCAACACACAGGGCGATGTGTTCAGCAACCCCGCCAACGTGGTCAGCAATGTTACCGGTGGTCTCGGCATCTGGGCGGGGCTCGGGGTGCGGCTTGACACGGTGGTGTGCGTGCCGTGACCCAGGCTGCCGGCGATCGACCGCTCTCCTCAAAGTGATGATGGTGGATACATTTGCCGCTCCAAGAACATGAGCCAGCAACCCGAACACGTCAAGTGCCTGATCATCCATCTACGCCGCACGCGCCGACCTGAAACCCTTGATGATCGAGGGACCCTTGCCCGGAGGCCAGCTCACCCAGACCACCGAAGTGGACAACTACCCGGGATACCCCAAGGGGCGCACCGGTCCTGACATGATGGAGGACCTCAAGCAGCAAGCGCTTCGCTTCGAGACCCGCATCCGCCATGGATGGGTGACCAACGTCGACTTCACGGGCCCGGTGCACAAGGTGTGGGTGGATGAGAAGGAGGAGATACACGCCGATACGGTGATCATCAGCACCGGAGCAAGCGCCAAGTGGCTGGGACTGCCCAATGAGATCCGCCTGCGCGATATCGGTGGTGGTGTAACAGCTTGTGCCGTGTGCGACGGGTTCTTCTATCGGGGACAGAACGTGGTGCTGGTCGGCGCCGGTGATACCGCAGCCGAAGAGGCCACCTATCTCGCCAAGCTCTGCCCCAAGGTCTACATGCTGGTGCGCAGCGATAAGTTCCGCGCCTCCAAGGCCATGGTGCACCGCGTGGAGAACACCCCCAACATCGAGGTGCTCTTCAACACCGAGGTGAAGGACGTGCTGGGTGAACATGCCGTGGATGGCATCCTCGCGGTGAACAACCAGACCGGCGATGAGCGCAGACTGGATGTCACCGGCCTCTTCGTCGCCATCGGTCACAAGCCCGCCACGGACATCTTCAAGGGCTGGCTCGACATGGATGAGGCCGGCTACCTGAAGCACGACCCGGACCGCACGAGCACCAAGGTGCCAGGTGTGTTCGTTGCCGGTGATTGCGCCGACAAGGTTTACCGCCAAGCCGTTACTAGTGCAGGTAGCGGGTGCATGGCTGCGCTGGATGCCGAACGTTGGCTCGCCGCGCAGGGCAAGCACTGATAAGCCGGTCCGGTTCGATACGACCGTCGCGCATTCTTGGATTGACGGTCAGGATGTCCGCCTATCCAGCGCAGGTATGGATGCACCACCCACCTGATCAAGCAGGCACTCAAAACCCGCTTCGGGGTTACTGCATGCCGGGTACACCATTGTGGCACATGGCAGCAAGCTGGATGAAGGCTGCAGACAGTCGCCCAGGAAGACGGGAAACAAGGAGGTGTGGACCAAGGACTTACACCGCAGCGCCGGCATCCAGGTTCGGGAATGCGATTTCGTCCGCACCGAACGCTGCAATGTGAGAGCGTGCTTCGATGCAAACAGAACGTTGATCAATTCTGTTAAAAGGTCCAGGGAAGACCATGTTGGAACAGCGTTACGTCATCTGAACCAAACCCATGAAATGCTTCAGCGATAGCGCACATCTTTGCAGCTCCAACCCCATCCGTCCTTCGATGCGACCAGCGGTGCATTTCTGTTCGACACGGTCCTCTTTCGCACTCTTGGTGACCTTTTGCCTTGGCACCACCACGGCCCTGGGGCAAGTGCTGATCAATGAAGTGAGCGTGAAGCCTGGGACCAGTACCACCGGGGCCAACGATCAGTCCCTTAAGGATTGCGGGAACACCTCCTTCGGCCGGGAGTATATCGAGTTGTACAACCCGGACCCATGCAATGCCGTGGATATTGGTTGTTTCATCCTGGCCACACCCAAGGGAGGTGTTTCCACGGGCCCTCAAGGGGCATTCCGGTTCCCACCAGGCACCACGATCCCCCCTTTGGGATTTGTATCGATAGGAGGCTCGTTGACAAGTGCCACCTTCATCCTTCCCACCTATTGCACAGGACCGAACGCCACCTTCATGGCTTCATCATTGGCACGATGGTTCCTCGACAATGCCGATCATTATGTGGCTCTGTACGACGATACAGGCGTGCCGCTGGACGTCGTTTTCTGGACCTTCGGGGCGAACCAGGCCAATCGCTGGAACAACCCGACATATGATGGTCTTTCGCAGGCGCCTACCGTCATCCCCAACCCGCCCAGCTGCACGCCGATCAACCAACTGGCAGGACCCGCCACCATTCCCGCATCAGTGCTCAACTATGCCGGTGGATCGCCTGCTCTGGGGACCGTATTGCACCGAGCGCAAGATGGCAGTCCACTGTGGCAGACCAATGCGCAAGGCACGTTGAACAATTGCAACGGCACGTGCGCCACACCTGTCACCTTCACCTACGGGGCCGCTGTCACCCAACCTGCCTGCGGTGCGACCAATGGCGCCATCACCATCTCACCCGTTGGCACAGGCACATTCACCTACTCCTGGACACCCGCCGTATCCACCACGAACGCTGCGTCAGGCCTGGCTGCTGGCAGCTATGAGGTCGTTATCGAGCTCAATGGATGCCAGCAGGATACGACCATCGTGCTGACCGCTTCCAGCGCACCAACCGCCCTGCAGGTGACCGTGACCGATGCCGCCTGCGGTGAGGATGATGGCGTGCTCACCCTGGGCAACGTGACCGGTGGCACCGCACCCTTCACC
>CAZLGY010000132.1:0-6391 GCA_964559165.1 uncultured Chryseobacterium sp. | reverse complement strand
GGTGGTCAACCGCGAAGGCCATCGCCGCGCTTCAGCCGGACAAGGTCATCATCCAGTGGTACAACCCGACGCAGGGCATCCCGTTGAGCACGATGGCGAAGTACTTGCGCAAGCATGGCAAGCAGACCGAGATCCTCTTCGACCTGCACTTCGTGGCCGCCAAGGAGCAGAGCTCGCTGGATGCTCGGCTCACGCAGATGGCACTACGGCACGGGCACAGCTTCATCGTCCATGCTTACAAGACCGCGGAAGAGCTGAAGGCCTTGATGCCGGACAAGGCGTTCGAGGTGACGTTGGATGGCAAGAGAAGTGGCAGGTGGCAAGTCGCCCAGCAGCAAGTGAGCTCACTTGCCGACTCGCCGTCTGCAATTGACAAACTCTACAATCCGATCTACACGCTCTTCAAGCCTGATCCAGCGTTCGACAAGGAGGCGTGGAAGGCACAGCATCATCTCCGGAAGCACGTCTTCCTCTTCTTCGGATTCATCCGCAAATACAAGGGGCTGCACTATTGCATCGAGGCCTTTGCGGAGCTGGCGAAGCAGCGCGATGACGTGAGCCTGATGATCGTGGGTGAGCGCTTCTGGCAGACCGTGGACCAAAGCAAGCTCAGCACCAAACTGAAGAACGCGGTTTTCGGCACGCTGAAGAAGCTCTTCCTGAAAAAGGCCGACGACGAGCGCGACTACGATCCGCTGGCGCTGGTGGACACCCTCGGCATCCGCGACCGCACCCTCGTGGTGGACCGCTTCATCCCCAACGAGGAGGTGCCGCCCTACTTCCAGGCGGCCGACACCATCGTACTCTTCTACGAGACGGCCACCCCCAGCGGCGTGGAAAGCCTCAGCTACAACTTCAAGCTGCCTGCGGTGGCCACGCGCGTGGGGCACTTCCCCGAGACCATCACGGACGGCTTCAACGGTTATCTCGCCAACCCGAAGGACATCGGTGACATGGTGCGCACGATGCAGCTCAGCATCGACAAGCCCATCCCGCGTGAGAACGTTGTGGAGGCCACACGGGCGATGAGCTGGGCCAACTATGCCAGGACGGTCCTTGGCAGCTGATCGATAACGCACGGTGTTGTTGACCATTGCGCTCCGCCGATGGCCCTGCGGACGCCCGAACGCCCCAACACGCAAGCCACCGACAACACGAACCCAAGCCCGAAGGACCATCGTCATGGTCGCCAAGGGTTGAAGGCATTAACTTCACCCGGTGTCCGGGGTCAGGCGGAGGTGGAAGACCGCAACCATCGCCCTGTTCAACAACCTGCACGGAACAATGGTGAATACGCCACTGCTGATCGTCCTGCTATCGACCTTGGTGGGGAGTCTCCTACCGATGTTGCAGGGTCGGTCGTCCGCTTGGGCCTGTCCACCAAGCTCCGAGGATGGGATGGTCCTTTCCAGCGCTTCGCTCGGACTTGAAAACGACCTTTCCGGTCGTGCGATCGAAGAGGCGCTGCTGCGCTTGAAGAACGTGCGACAGGAGCTGCGGTACCTGGTGGTGGCGGACATGACCCTGCCCAGCACCAGCAAACGGCTCTACGTTATCGACCTGCATGAACAGTGCCTCGTTACGCACACCTGGGTGGCGCATGGACAAGGCAGTGGGGAGCTGATGTGCGACCGTTTCAGCAACCAGGAGGGATCACATGCCACCAGCAGGGGCCTGTACAGGATCGGCGCGCAGATCCGAAGCCCCAAGCATGGACCCGCGCTACTGCTGCATGGGCTGGACAAGGGTCGTAATTGCCAGGCAGAGGCCCGCGAGGTGATCATGCACGGAGCGGACTACGTGAGCGCTGAGTTCATTTCCACGCACGGCCGCTTGGGTCGGAGTTGGGGATGCCCTGCCGTGTCGCACGAGGAAATGGACCGGATGATCGGATCGCTTGCCGGTCATGGCTATCTTTATGTGTACGGACGCTGATGCGAGCGCGCGCAGCCATGCATCCGTTCCGTTCCTTGTATTGGGCCTCCCCTCTCCTCTGGGCTGCCTGTGCTGCACCGGAGCTGCCGGCAGGAAGCCCATGGGCACAAGAAGCCACCGGTATCGATTCCGTGTTCCAGACGCATGAAGCGTACAGTACACGCTACCTGGACAAGAGCGACTTGGACGCCTTCCTGAGCCGCGGTTCCGTGCACCCCGGTGACTCAGCCGGGATCGCCGGTTTCTATGCCCGCCGCAAGTACCAATTCGCGTGGATCGTCAATGACTCGCTCTCCCAGGCTGCGCTGTCATTCCTGGACCTGTCACGCGGTGCCGACACCCTCTTCCCCAGCCTCAAGGACCTCCGTGACCAGGCAGGCAGGCTCCTGGATCACCGGCAAGGAGCTGGCGCCGGCACGCTGCCATGCGACAGTTGCCTGAGCGCCATGGAACTGGCACTTACCGAGCTGTTCTTCCAGCTCGCCGACCAGCGGTACAGCGGCGTCGTAGGGCGCGACCTGCGCGAACTTGACTGGTTCATCCCACGCCGCAAGAAGGATCCGTCCCGGCTCATCGACTCACTTGCCGCTGGCCATATGGACCTGAGCCCCTGGGAGCCGGTGCACCCCCAATACAGGATGCTCAAGGAGCGACTTCGGGACCATCACCGGTTGGATGGTATCAACCACTGGCCGATCCTCGATCTGGGCGAAACCCGCAAGGTGGAACCGGGAAGTTCACATCCATTGGTGTCCGACCTTCGATACCGCCTCATATCACTGGGAGACCTGGCATCCACGGGCGATAGCGCGGTAATGAGCAACGACACCTATGACAGCACCATGGCAAGTGCCATGCGGCGTTTCCAGGTGCGGCACGGTCTCATCCCTGATGGGGTCGTTGGCAGGAGTGTCATTGCCGCGATGAACATACCACCTCATGAACGGCTCCGGACGATCCTGGTGAACATGGAACGCCTGCGTTGGATGCCGGAGCAGGTCGCGCCCGATCTCATCCTTGTGAATATCCCGGAATACCGAATGCACGTGTATGAGGGTGGGAAAGAGGTCTTAAGCATGGACGTGGTGGTGGGGACCGCGGCGACACGGACGGTCATCTTCAATGATTCGCTGTCGCACATCGTATTCAGCCCCAGCTGGTCCATCCCGCAGAGCATTGTTCGCAATGAGATCCTGCCCGCACTGGCGAGGGATCCGGGATACCTGGAAAGCAAAGGCATGGAGCGCGTTGGCGGCAGTGCTGCCAACCCCATCATCCGGCAGAGGCCGGGGGCCGGCAATGCGCTGGGCAGGGTGAAGTTCATCTTCCCGAACAGCTACAACATCTACCTGCACGACACCCCGGGGAAGGGCGTTTTCGCCCGAGAGAAGCGCGCATTCAGCCACGGATGCATCAGGCTTGGGAAACCCACCGAATTGGCGGAATACCTGCTGCGCAACGACAGCACCTGGACGACGGAAGCCATCCACGAAGCGATGTTCAGCGAACGGGAGCAATACGTCCGGCTGAAACGCAAACGGCCCGTGACGATCGCCTATTTCACCGCATGGGTGGACGACGAAGGGCTCCTCCACTTCCGCGACGATGTCTACGGCCATGACAAGCGCCTGGCCCTTGAGCTGTTCGGCGCACCGTTGCGGAACGAGGACCTGACCCGGACCCCGTGAACAGGGCGCAGGGCAACCCCTTTTACCCTCCGTCGACATCGGTCACCCTGCCATGTCCGGCGTGGTGGCGATCGGGTCACCGCCCCGCCTTGAAGGCATCGCACGCGTTGGTTTCAGGCCCGATAATGCGCACCTGGTCACGATCCAACAAGCGGGCCATCGAGCGGTTGACCCAATGCGCCGGATCGGGAACCGGATCGGGAATACGCAAGGCCTTTGTGCAATGTGGCTGTTCGGCAAGCAGCACGCTCCCACCTGCAGAGCGAACATCCAGCACGGCACGATAGCGCATACAGAGCACTTCATCGTTCGAGCGTGCGGAACCGGAGACAAGATCATCGACCACACGCCCGCCGTTCCCACCGCATGAAAGGGCGACAAGGAGCAGTAGCATGAGCACTTGTATGGGAGGTCCGAACGAAGATCGCACCGGCTTGCGTCCGCGCAACGAGAGCAGGAACAAGGCCCAGCACGGAAGGAAGAACAGGCAGGCAACGTTCACGGTGCGATGCTGCCCAAGCATACCGGTTGTCCAATACGGAAGCGCCATCAGCACGCCCGTGAGGAGCAGGCCGGCCAGCAACGGGACCATGGGCGTGACCCGCGCCAATGGGATCGACGTGAACCGGTCGGATACCCTGTACCAGACCACGGATAGAACAGCCAGCGCCGGCGTGGTGATCCACTCCACCACAAAGCGGAGCGTCTGTGCCGAAGCCATGAAAACCGTAAGACCCATCCTTCCACGCTCGGGAAAGTGAGCCGACCGCACTGCATTTCCGGGCGCGCCGATCATGACCGCGGCGGCAGCGAGAACGACCACCGCACAGATCACGACAGGAAACCCGAGCCGACCCTTGTGCCACAGCCAGACCAACAGGAACATCATCGACAGCACGACCAGGACCAGGTGCACCTCACTGCTGAACAGCGCCCACAAGGAAGCAAGCAAGCTGCCCGCCACCACGGACCATACACCACTCCTGCCCTCCACGAGCAGCAACCAACCACGCCAGGCAAGGATCAACGCGCAACTGCCAGCCGTGTACGTGGCCGCACCCGTGTACCAATACAGCCCCTCGGTGATATCGGGCATGATATTGAACCAGAGCAGGGTAACCGAGGAGGCGCCAAGGATGCGCTGCCCGGATGTGAGCGAACCGAACGCGGATGCTCCAAGAAGCAGGTACCAGGCAACAAGCAGACCGACCGTCCAGCCAACGGGCATCCAACGATACGCAAGGAGCGTATCCACCACGCCGGTCTTCACGGGCCCGCGCAGGACCAATATGTTGGAACTGATCCGCCCGTTCCATCCCTGATACTCCTGCCAGAGCCTTGGCAGCAGCGCCCCCTCGCTATGGGCCGCATAGCTAAGATCATCCGCGTACGGATGCGCATACCTTGCCAGCCAAAGGAACGGCAGCAGTAAAAGGAGCGTAACGAGGATGACCGTCCGGGAGGATACCGGCGCGTGCGGCATGGCTCACAGACCCATTCGTTCCTGCACCCGATAGCTGTTGCGATCGGCGCTGCTGCGGCTCACCAGTTCGGCCACGAATCCGGCGGTGAACAGCTGCACACCGATGACCATGGCCACCAGTGCCACATGAAAAAGCGCCTGATCGGCCACGCGGGGTGCGGCCTGGTGCAACACGAAGAGGAAGTACAACTTGCTGGCCAGCAACCAGGCCACCGCAGCAGAGCCGAAGACGAACATCGCTGTGCCCAACCCACCGAAGAAGTGCATCGGCTTCTTGCCGAAGCGGAAGATGAAGGTGATGGTGAGCAGGTCCAGGAACCCATTGATGAAGCGGTCGAAGCCGAACTTCGTCTGCCCGTATTTGCGCGGGTGGTGCTTCACCACCTTCTCGCCGATGTTGCGGAAGCCCTCCTTCTTGGCGATGAAGGGGATGTAGCGATGCATCTCACCGAACACCTCGATGCTCTTCACAACTTCCTTCCGGTAAGCCTTCAATCCACAGTTGAAGTCGTGGAGGTGCACGCCGCTCACCCTGCGGGTGGTCCAGTTGAACAACTTGGTGGGAATGGTCTTGCTCAGCGGGTCGAAGCGCTTCTGTTTCCATCCGCTCACCAGGTCGAACCCATCAGCACGGATCATACGGTAAAGCTCAGGCACTTCGTCGGGATCGTCCTGCAGGTCGGCATCCATGGTGATGACCACCTCGCCCTGCGCAGCACGGAAACCCTCGTTCAGTGCGGGGCTCTTGCCGTAATTACGTCCAAAGCGTATGCCCTTGACGCGGGGATCTGCAGCAGCTGCGGCGGCTATGACATCCCACGAACCATCGGTACTTCCATCGTCGATCAGGAGCAGCTCGTAGCGAACACCCATTGTACCGATGACGGTATGCAGGCGCTGCACCAGGATGGGCAGCGACCCGCGTTCGTTCAGGAGGGGGATGACGATGGAAAGGTCCATGGTACGACCGGAATGTGCGGGCGCAGGTGCAAGGATACGGAGGCGGTGGGAAGCGGTGCATTCGGAACCGACACAGACTATTTGCTTGTACAAGCAAATAGTAGTTCAGACCTTCAACCACCTGAGTGCGCGGTCGAGCTCGACCGCCCAACCATCGGATATTTCCTTGGTATACTTATCCTGGTACAACACTTTGACCTTTCCCCATGCCGCCCTGGCATCCTTCTCGATCCGGCGGGCTTCGGGTGACGGGAACACCCTTACGGACAGGCCCCTCGTCTCTCTGTATATCAATAGCTTACGCTCCATCTTGTCCAATGCACGG
>CAZLGY010000131.1:0-6530 GCA_964559165.1 uncultured Chryseobacterium sp. | reverse complement strand
GGCAAGGCTATGAGAAGGCCATGGCCGTGCTGGGCGGAAGCATGCACTACAGCCGTGACCCCGATGAGCTGGCGACGGTGGTGGCCCGCATCATCGCCGACCCGAAACCCCGGAGCGTCTACCATGTGGCCGATGGGGTCCAGAAATTGAGCGTGCTCCTCAAGAAAGTACTGCCCGGCCGGATGTTCGAACGGATGGTACGCAAGCATTACCAGTGATCCATGATCGCCTACGACAGTTCCAACTGGTGGCGGGCGCTGGCCCTGCACCGCTCGGACACCTTCCGCAAACTGGTGCCACTGCTGCTGCTGGTGGGCCTGATCACTGCGGCCATCGGCTATTGGGAGGTGCGCTACCTGAAGCTGGGCAAAGAGAGTTACGTCAGCAACCTGCCGGTGATGCACAGCCTGTTGGGGTTCGCCATCAGCATGCTCCTGGTGTTCCGCACCAACACGGCCTATGACCGGTGGTGGGAAGGCCGCAAGCTTTGGGGACAGCTCGTGAACGTGAGCCGCAACACGGCTGTCAAGATCGCGGTGTACGCTGCTCCGGACGATACCAGCACCCGCAGTTACTTCGCACGGCTGATCACCCAGTTCGCGGAAGAGCTGAAGGAACACCTGCGCTCGGAAAAGACACGCTTGGAATTGGATGCACGGCCACATCCGGAGATACCGGACCTGGACCGGAGCAAGCATGTGCCCGCCCAGGTGGTGCTGCTCATGCAACAGCGGGCGATGCGCATGCACAGGGAAGGCATCATGAACGGGGAGCAGCTCATCGCCCTGAACGCGGACCTCACGCAGTTCCTGGACATCTGCGGGGCCTGTGAACGCATCCGCAACACCCCCATCCCCTACTCCTACAGCAGCTTCCTGAAGAAGTTCATCGTCGTGTACGTGATCACCCTGCCCTTCGGCTTCGTGTTCACATTGGGCTACATCGCCATTCCCGTGGTGATGTTCATCTTCTACGTACTGGCGAGCCTGGAACTGATCGCTGAAGAGGTCGAGGAACCCTTCGGCAGGGATGCCAACGACCTGCCCATGGACCGCTTGTGCGTGATGATCGGCAAGAACGTGGCCGAGGTGCTGGAGTGACCGCACCCCTTGCCCGGTCCGCGCTTTCCCGTAGGTTCGCGGCACATGCCCCCCTTCCTCCCAGACAAGCGCACGGCCCTGCTCATCACCGTGGCAGCCTTGGGCTATTTCGTGGACATCTACGACCTGGTCCTTTTCAACGTGGTGAAGCGCGAGAGCCTGGAGTTCATTCTCGGGGCGGGACATCCTGGCATCAAGGACACCGGCGTGGCACTGTTCAACTGGCAGATGGCCGGAATGCTCGCGGGCGGCATCCTGTGGGGTATATGGGGCGACAAGAAGGGTCGCATCACCGTGCTCTTCGGCAGCATTCTCCTGTATTCCCTTGCCAACATCGCGAACGCGTTCACCTTCGACATCACCTCCTATGCGATCGTTCGGTTCATCGCAGGCATCGGCCTTGCGGGTGAACTGGGGGCGGGGATCACCCTGATCACCGAGACCATGCCGGCGGGCAAACGAGGCTATGGAACCATGGTGGTGGTCACCTTCGGTGCGCTTGGTGCCGTGTTCGCGGATGAGGTGGTGCGCCAGGGCCAGGTGCTCGGTCGGGTCTACACCCACTTCACCGGCCATACCTTGATGGACTGGCAGGTGGCCTACCTCGTGGGCGGGCTCATGGGGCTGGTGCTGCTGGTGATGCGCGTGGGGGCCTTCGAGAGCGGACTTTTCCACCGGGTGAGGGAAAGCACCGCCCGCAAGGGCGACCTGCGCATGCTCTTCAACGACAGGGACCGGCTGCTGCGCTATCTCAGCTGCATCCTCATCGGTGTTCCGGTCTGGTATGTGATCGGGGTGCTGGTCAACCTCAGCCAGGACGTGTTCGTACCCCAGTTGGGCATCGACACCAGTGCCCTCGCAGCCGATGAGCTCAAGCGCATCAATGGCACCGCGATCCGCTATGCGTACATCGGCCTCAGCATCGGGGACCTGTTGAGCGGCCTTCTGAGCCAGCTGCTCCGCAGCCGCAAGCGCGTCCTCTACATCTATCTCTCCGCCAACGTGGTGCTCACCCTGGCGTTCCTCTTCGGCATGGAAGGTGCCACCATCGCCACCTACAATTGGATGTGCCTGGCCCTTGGCACGGCCACGGGCTATTGGGTCATCTTCGTCACCATCGCCAGCGAGCAGTTCGGCACCAACATCCGCAGCACAGTGGCCACCACCACGCCCAACGTCGTGCGCGGCATGGTACTGCCGGTCACCACGGGGTTCCAGGCCCTCGCGGCCCCGCTGGGGAGTGTGTACAGCGCATTGGCCGTGGGGCTGCTCTGCATCGGTGCGGCACTGTGGGCCACCACCCAGGTGAACGAGACCTTCCACAAGGACATGGACTTCGTGGAGGAGTAAGGTGAACGGCGTTCCAACGGGCTGCTGCACGTGTGCATGCAGCACCGATCTTCGCAGCATGCTGAAGCACCTGACATTGGCGGCACTGGCCATGGCCTTCCTTGCGCCGCGAACCGCGTACACCCAGAAAGCCCTCACCAACCGCGACATCTGGGCCAGCCCCCAGTTCAGCGCCGAGATGGTGGGCGGTCTGGCCAGCATGAAGGACGGCCTCCACTACACCGCACTGGACAACGAGGGCGAAGAGGTCGTCATCAACCAGTACGCATACCGCACGGGTGACAAGGTGGGGACCATCGTGCGCGGGAACGAGCTGGTGCCCTCTGGTGCCACTTCGCCCATTGCGCTGGAGGACTACCGGTTCAGTGGTGATGAACGCAAGCTGATGATCGGCACCGCCACCGAACCCATCTACCGCTACAGCCACCAGGCCCACCACTACGTCTTCGATCGCGCCAGCCGCACCTTGGTTCCCCTGAGCGACCCCGCCAAGCCCAAGCAGCAGCTGGCCACCTTCAGTCCCGATGGCAGCAAGGCCGCCTTCGTGCGCGAGAACGATCTCTTCGTGGTGGACCTCGGCACCATGCGCGAAACCCAGGTGACCTTCGACGGCAGGCGCAACGCCATCCTCAATGGTGCCACGGACTGGGTTTACGAGGAGGAGTTCGCGCTGGTGCAGGGGTACGCATGGAGCCCCCAGGGCACCAAGCTGCTCTACCTGCGCAGTGACGAGAGCGGCGTGCCCGAGTTCGACATGGCGATGTACCAAGGCCGGTTGTACCCCAGCGAGCACCGCTTCAAGTATCCCAAGGCTGGAGAGACCAACAGTTCGGTGCAGCTCTTCAGCTACGAACTGGCCACCAACACCTCCCGCGCCATTGCATTGGGCGCCACCGGCGAGGTCTACATCCCGCGCCTGGGCTGGACGCAGAACGACAACAAGCTGTGGTTCATGCGCATGAACCGCCTGCAGAACGAGAAGGTCATCGCCACGGTGGACCTCTCAGAACGCGGCCTGATGCCACAGCCACAAGTGGTCTACCGCGAGGAACAGCGCACCTATGTGGAGGTCACGGACGACCTCCATTTCCTCAGCGACGACAGCGGCTTCGTCCTGAGCAGTGAACGCGATGGTTGGAACCATGTCTATTTCGTGCCCATGAACGGCGAGCCACGCCAGCTGACCCGCGGTGGCTGGGACGTGGTGAGCGTAAAGGGTGTGGACGAGCGCGCCGGGCAGGTCATCTTCACCGCTGCGAAGGATTCGCCGGAGACCCAGCAGGTGCTGGCGGTGCCTTTGAGCGGCAAAGGCCTGCTGGAGCTATCCCCCAAGGGCGGTCATAACGATGCCGAATTCAGTACCGGTTTCCGCTTCTTCATCAACACCCGCAGCACCCTCAACACCGTTCCCGTGGTGACCCTGCATGCCGGCAATGGCAAACTGGTGAAGGTGCTCAAGGACAATACCAGGTTGCAGGCCAAAGCCGAAGAGTTCGGGTTGGCGCCGCGCAGCTTCTTCCAGTTCACCACGGAAGGCGGTGTGGAACTGCGTGGCTGGATGTTGAAGCCGCGCGACTTCGACCCGGCGAAGAAGTATCCGGTGCTGATGGTGCAATACAGCGGTCCCAACAGCAATGAAGTGCTGGACCAGTGGGACGGGCGGGGGCAGTTGTGGCACACGATGCTGGCGCAGAAGGGCTACCTCGTGGCGTGCATCGATCCGCGGGGCACGGGCCATCGCGGGCGGGAGTTCCGGCATGTGACCTATGGCCAGCTGGGCAGATACGAGACCGAGGACCAGATCGCAGCTGCGCGCTGGCTGGCGGCCCAGCCGTATGTGGATGGCAGCCGCATCGGTATCTGGGGATGGAGCTACGGCGGCTACATGAGCAGCCTGTGCATCACCAAGGGGGCCGATGTGTTCAAGGCCGCCATCGCCGTGGCCCCTGTGACCAACTGGCGCTACTACGACAGCATCTACACAGAGCGCTACATGGGCCTTCCCAAGGACAACGCCGCCGGGTACGACGACAACAGCCCCATCAACCATGCGGACAAGCTCAGGGGGCACTATTTTTTGATCCACGGCATGGCTGATGACAACGTGCACTTCCAGAACGCGGCCGAGATGACCAACGCCCTGGTGAAGGCCAACAAGCCCTTCGACCAGTTCGCCTACCCTGACCGCAACCACGGCATCTACGGGGGCAGCACGCGCCTGCACCTGTATGAGATGATGACGGACTGGTTGTTGGAGCATCTCTAATGCCCTGAAGGCCGACCGCGTTCCTTGGGGGCATGGGTGGGCGCTCGGACGGGGCTTGGTTCATCGCCCGGTCTCCGCATCCCCCGCATTGCCAGTTCACCGCCTTTCCTACCTTGGCGGACCTCAACCCGTTCGACCTTCATGACCAACAACGCACCGACCATCGGTCACCCCCCCGGCCTGTACTGGCTCTTCATGGCCGAAATGTGGGAGCGCTTCTGCTATTACGGCATGCGCGCCCTGCTGCTCCTGTACCTGGTGAAAAGCCTGGCCATGGGCGACGACATGGGCTTCGCCGTCTACGGGGCCTATACGGCACTGGTGTACGTGATGCCCGTGCTTGGAGGCCGCATCGCGGACCAGGTCCTGGGATCACGGTTGGCCGTACTCCTTGGCGGCATCCTGATGGCCATCGGGGAGTTCGTCATCGTGGGGGGCACCGAACTGCTCCTCTACTGGGGCATGGCCATCATCATCGTGGGCAACGGGTTGTTCAAACCCAACATCAGCACCATGGTGGGCAAACTCTACCCGGATGGCGACAACCGGAAAGACAGCGGCTTCACCATCTTCTACATCGGCATTAACCTGGGTGCGTTGCTGGCCACCACCGTATGCGCCGAGGTGGGCAACATCTATGGTGCGAAGGCAGGATTCGCCCTGGCAGGAGTGGGTATGCTGGCTGGCATCCTCATCTTCCAGCTGGGCAGCAAGCACTATGCCCATGTGAGCGCACCGCCCTCCCCGGAAACCCTCTTCACCCCGAAGTGGGGACCGTTGAGCCCGTTCACCGCCGTGCTGGCCGGCTGCCTTGCATTGGTGCCCGTACTGTACTTCCTGCTGCGCAACACCGATGTGGCCGGTTACGTGCTCCTCGCCGTGGCCGTGCTGGTGCTGGCCACTCTCATCAGCCGTGGTATCAAGGACGGCAAGGTGCAGCTCGACAAGATGTTCGGCTTCATCATCCTGATGTTCTTCAACGTGGTGTTCTGGGCCTGCTTCGAGCAGGCGGGCAGCAGCCTCACCCTCTTCGCCGACCGCAACGTGGACCGCACCATCGGCGGCTGGGAGATGGGTGCCGCCACCACCCAGTTCTTCAACCCCGCCTACATCCTGCTCTTCGGCTCGCTGTTCAGCATCATGTGGGTGAAGTTGAAGCAGGCCGACAAGGACTTCAGCATCCCCATGAAATTCGGCCTCGGCATCCTGCAGCTGGGGCTCGGCTACCTGGTGATCCTGATCGCCGCCCCGCTGGCCGTGGAATACCAGGTGCCCCTGTGGACCCTGGCCCTGCTCTACATGCTGCACACCACGGGTGAGCTCTTCCTGAGCCCCATCGGCCTGAGCATGGTGACCAAGCTGGTACCGAAGGACATGACGGCCACCGCCATGGGCGCATGGTTCCTGAGCATTGCCGGAGCCAACTACGCCGCAGGCATGCTGGCCAAGCTTACAGGTTCCGAGCACGGTGGTGAGGGCGAGACCGTGGATACAGCGGCCAGCCTGCTCACCTACACCGATGTATACAGCACAATGGGCTACGTCACTGTGGGCATCGGCCTCTTCCTCATGGTCATCAGCCCGCTGGTGAACAAGCTGTTCCACGGTATCCGCTGATCCAGCACATGAGCAGCCATTCTGCCATCGGGCGCAAGCACCCCAGCGGACTACCCTTCCTGTTCCTCACGGAGATGTGGGAGCGGTTCGGGTACTACCTGATGATCGGTATTTTCCAGCTGTACCTCACCGATCCGCTCAGCACCGGCGGCATGGCGATGGACCGCAAGGAGGCCGCCGACATCTACGGCACTTTC
>CAZLGY010000130.1:0-6608 GCA_964559165.1 uncultured Chryseobacterium sp. | reverse complement strand
CACGGCTCACGAGCACGGCGCGGAAGTTGTCGCCATAGCCCAGACCCACGCTGATGCCCGCGCAAACAGCGATCACGTTCTTCAGGATGGCTGCGTATTCGGTGCCATGGATATCATCGCTCAGGCTGGTCTTCATGAAGCGCCCGTTGAGCGCTTCGCCCATGTGGCGTGCCTTTTCCACGTCCTGGCAGGCGATGGTGAGGTAGCTGAGGCGTTCCATGGCCACCTCCTCGGCATGGCAGGGGCCGCAGATCACCCCGAAGTCGCGTTCGGCAACGCCACTATGCTGGAACAGGTATTCCCCCACGATCTGGTTGGTCTCGGGAACGATGCCTTTTACGGCGCTGAACACGGTCTTGCCACTGAGCTCCGCCGGATCCAGTTGGTCAAGGGTTGCCTTCAGGAAGGCGCTGGGCACGGCGATCACCAGCACATCGGCGTTGCGCACCACCGTGTGGATGTCGCTGTCCATGGCCAGGCGCTCCACATCGAACTGTGCGGCGCTGATGTAGTCCGGGTTGTGACCATACCTGCCGATGTGCGCGATGGTCTCCGGTCGGCGTATCCACCAACCCACGCGTGCGGCGTTGGTGGAAAGCAGCTTCACCAGGGCGGTACCCCAGCTGCCGCCGCCGATGACCGCGATGCGTTGCGCGTTGCTCATGCGCGGCGAAGATCGGGCTTATGGGGCACCGGTGGTTCGCCGGGGGAGCTGCGCTGCTGGCACTGGAGCAGCCGGGTCCGGGGGGCTCTGCAGCGTTGCACGGTGCATTGGCCATGCGGAACGGTGTGCATGGTGGGGTTTTTGTTCCCCGTTCCGGCCATGCGAGGCCACACGGCAGCGACCCGGAACAGACCGACCAACGAAAAAGCCCCAGCGTTCGCTGAGGCTTTTGCTCCCCGGGCTGGACTTGAACCAGCGACCCCATGATTAACAGTCATGTGCTCTAACCGGCTGAGCTACCAGGGAATTTCCCGCAAGGGGTTGCAAAAGTAAGGAACCGGGGCGCATCCTCCAAAAGCGCATTCCACACATTCCTTCCAAGAACCGCATCTTTGCGCCTCCTTCCAGCCCGACCATGCAGCTCATCACCGTAGGAACCGTCGCCTTCGACCGCATCGAAACCCCGTTCGGCGTGGCCGAACGCACCGTTGGCGGAGCAGCCACCTACATCAGCCTGGCCGCCTCCGTCTTCCTCGACAAGATGGGCCTGGTGAGCGTGGTGGGTGACGATTTCCCGCAGGCCACCATGGACGAACTGCGCCAACGCGGTGTGGATCTGCAGGGGCTGGAGGTGCTCCCCGGCAAGGAGAGCTTCTTCTGGGCGGGCCGCTACCACTACGACATGAACACGCGCGACACGCTGGAGACCCGGCTGAACGTGCTGTTGGAGTTGGACCCCCAGCTGCCCGAGGCCTACCGCCAGGCACCGTACGTGATGCTCGGCAACCTTGACCCCGGGGTGCAGGAGAAAGTGCTCGACCAGATGGCCGGCCGTCCCGCGCTGGTGGTCATGGACACCATGAACTTCTGGATGGACAGCGCGCTGGAGAAGCTCAAGCAGGTGATCTCCCGGGTGGACATCCTCACCATCAACGATGCCGAGGCGCGCCAATTGAGCGGTGAGCACAGCCTGGTGCGCGCCGCTGAACGCATCCTGGCCATGGGCCCCAAGTACCTGGTGGTGAAGAAAGGCGAGCACGGTGCGTTGCTGTTCGGCGCCGGACGTGTGTTCTTCGCCCCGGCCCTGCCCCTGGAGGATGTGGTGGACCCCACCGGGGCGGGCGATACCTTCGCCGGAGGCTTCATCGGCTACCTGGCCCGCACGCAGGACCATAGCTTCGACAACCTGAAGCGCGCCATCATCGTGGGCAGCGCATTGGCCAGCTTCACCTGCGAGAAGTTCGGCATCGAGCGCCTGCTGGAGGTCAGCCGCGAGGACATCGATGAGCGCATCCAGCAGTTCGTGGAGCTGGTGGATTTCGATATCGAGCTGGTGGGCTGAAAGCCTGTTCCAGGCATCCGTCGGGGCCGGACCCTTACAGAGCACCCGGTCATGCACGGGGTTCGCGCCGCGGCTGCCCGGAAGGTCTCCCCGGCGCTTATCCCATGCGCTTGGCCACTTCCTCCCAGTTCACCACCTGCCACCAGTTCGCCACGTACTCGTTGCGTTTGTTCTGGTACTTCAGGTAGTAGGCGTGCTCCCATACGTCGAGCCCCAACACGGGGATGCCACGCAGTTCGCTCACATCCATCAAGGGGGTGTCCTGGTTGGGCGTGGAGCCGATGGCCAGCTTCCCGTCCTGTATCACCAGCCAGGCCCAGCCACTGCCGAAGCGTTTCATCGCGGCATCGGTGAAAGCGGCCTTGAATTTCTCCAGGTCGCCGAAGGAGCCGTTGAGGGCGTCCAGCACCCTGCCTTGTGGCGCGGTGGTCCCTGCGGGCGCCATCACCTGCCAGAAGAAGTTGTGGTTCCAGGTGCCGCCGGCGTTGTTGCGCAGCTTGGTGCTGTGCGCTCCGATGCCTGCCAGCAGGGCGTGCTCGCTCGCGGCATGCACGCCTTCGGCCGCGATGGCCTCGTTGGCGTTCTTCACATAGGCCGCGTGGTGCTTGCCGTAGTGGATCTCCATGGTGGCCGTATCGATCACCGGCTCCAGCGCATTGAACGCATAAGGGAGGGGCAACTGTGCCAATTGAAGGGGCGTCACCGGTGCCGAAGACCGCCCATCACCCCCGGGAGCATCATCCGCACCGGCATCACAGGCGCCCAGATGGGCCAGGGCGGGGGCAGCCACCAGGGCCCCCAGGGAGGCCTTCAGGGTGCGGGAGAGGAATTGTTTGCGGTCCACGGCCCTAAGGTAGTTGTCGGTTGTCAGTTGTCTTGACGTTCCTCCAGCTTTGCATGTTCAACCCGGCGTACTCGTTGCCCGCACCGCAAGGCACCACGGATCCATTGCCGTCCCTTGCGGACAACTGACGACCGGGGTCGGACAACGGTACTACACGAAGCTCACCAACAGCTGCCCCTTCTCCACGGCCCTTCCTTTTTCCGCAGGTACAGCGCTCACCACCGCATCACCGGGGGCCTTGATCACGTTCTCCATCTTCATGGCCTCCAGCACCAGGACGGGGTCGTTCTTCTTCACCGCATCACCGGGCTTCACCAGGATGTTGAGCACCAGTCCGGGCATGGGGGCCTTGATCTCCTTCACCTTCACCGCGGACTTGTCCAAGCCCAGGCTGCGCATCAGCCGGCTCTGCTCGTCCTCCAGCTTCACGGTGTAGGTGCGCCCGCCGATGCGCATGCGCACCGTGCCGTTCTCGCGGTCCTCCTTCAGCACCAGCACACGGTGGCTGCGACCGTTGCGCACCAGGTTGAAGCTGCTGGGCCCGCTGCGCACCAGGTCCAAGGGGCCTTCACCCGCAAAGGTCCAGGGGGCGTTCGGGGTGCGGCGCTCAAGCACCTGCTCAGCGCTGGTATTGACGGTGGCGAAGAGTTTGGCCATGGGGCGCAAGTTAGCCGGTCTACTCTTCGAACAGGCCCGCCTCGCCGCTCTCGTAGGCGGTATCCACCTGCAGCACGGCCTGTTTGGAGGCTGCCACCGCCAACTGGTCGCACAGCTCGTTCTGCGGATGGCCGTTGTGGCCGCGCACCCAATGGAAGCGCACCTTGTGCCTGCGGTAGGCCACCAGGAACCGCTTCCAGAGGTCGGGGTTCTTCTTCTTGGCGAAGCCCTTCCGTTCCCATTGGAACACCCAGCCCTTCTCCACCGCGTCCACCACATACTTGCTATCGCTCACCACGGTGACCTCGGTACCGGGGAACTTGAGCGTTTCCAGGCCCACGATCACGGCGAGCAGTTCCATGCGGTTGTTGGTGGTGTTCCGGAAGCCCTCCCACAGCTCTTTGCGGTGCTTGCCGCTCTCCATCACCACCCCATAGCCGCCCGGCCCCGGATTGCCGCTGGCCGCGCCGTCCGTGTAGATGGTGACCGGCACCGTGCTCATGGCTGAGGGAATAGGAAGGTGATGTTACCGGCGAACAGCTTCACACTGATGGCGAGCAGGATGATGCCGAAGGCTTTCTTGATGACGATGAGGCCCACGCGTCCCAACAGTCGTTCGATGCGGTTGGTGAGCAGCAGCACCAGCACCACCGGTACCATGTTCAGCAGGATGGCGGCCAGGATATTGGGCCGGTCGAACTCGGCGCGCAGTGACAGGATGGTGGTGATGGTACCTGCACCGGCGATGACCGGGAAGGCCAGCGGAACGATGCTGTAGACCTTGTTGTCGTCCGTTCCCTCAGGCAGGCCCGGGGCGGAAAGGTCCTCCTTGAACAGCCGAACCCCCAGGGTCATCTCCAAGGCAATGAAGAACAGCACCAGCGAACCGGCCACGGCGAAGGAGCGCACGTCAATGCCCACCACGCGCAGGATCGTCTCTCCCAGATAGAGGAAGGTGACCATGATCGCCAGGCTCACCAGGGTCGCCCGTGCGGGATAGATCCTGCCGGCCTTGGCCCGAACCTGCAGGATCAAGGGGATGCCTCCCACGATATCGATCACTGCGAAGAGGATCAGGAAGGCCTTGCCGATCTGTTCGGGGTCGAGTTGCATGTTCGGGCCTTGGGGGATGGTGCGTGGAGGGTCATCCCGCCATGCGCAGTAAGTCGTTCAGGTGGTGCGAAGGGTGTTGACAAGCGTTTCCACCACGGCCGGATAGTGCGCGTGCTCCAGCGCATGGATCCTCCCGGCAAGCGTTTCGGGTGTGTCATCGGGAAGGACCGGGCACCGGGCTTGGAACAGGTGTTCCCCTTCGTCGTAGCGCTCGTTCACCAGGTGGATGGTGATGCCGCTTTCCTTTTGCCCGGCCGCGATCACGGCCTGGTGCACATGGTGGCCGTACATGCCCTTGCCGCCATGGTCGGGCAGCAGGGCAGGGTGGACGTTGACGATCCGGCCCGGGTAGGCACGCACCATGTCCGCCGGGATGAGCCGCAGGAAACCGGCGAGCACCACCAGGTCGATGCGTTGGGCGAGGAGTTCGCGCTGCACCGTTCCATCGCGCAGCTGGGCGCTACTGAAAAGATAGCTGGGCACACCCAGGTCCCAGGCCCGTTGGAGCACGCCCGCTGCGGGCTGGTCGCACCCCACCAGCACCACCTCCGCCACCGCCGATGCAGCGAAGTGCTCGATGAGCCGTTGGGCGTTGGAGCCCGATCCGCTGGCAAGGATGGCGATGCGCTTCACGCTGCGAAGGTGCGATGTTCCGGCCTTGTTTCCAGCGAACGACCGGTGACGGCCCGCGGCCCCGGGGCTGCAGGTGGGGGTGGACAGGCAGGGCCCGCTCCCGCGAACGGCCGCGGAACGCCCCGCCCCCCGCCCCCGGGAGGCCCTCAAGGCACCCTTCCGGACGGGTTCGGCTTGCACAAGTGGAAAATGTCTTTCCTTTGCACCCTGTTCAACCAACAACGAACTGCTATGTCGGATATCAAGTCAAGGGTCATCGCCATCATCGTGGACAAGCTTGGTGTGGACCAGGCCGAGGTAACGCACGAGGCGAGCTTCACGAACGACCTTGGCGCTGACAGCCTCGATACGGTCGAGCTCATCATGGAGTTCGAGAAGGAGTTCAACATCGCCATCCCGGACGACCAGGCCGAAAAGATCCAGACCGTGGGTCAGGCCGTGGAGTACGTGGAGAAGAACGCGAAGTGATCCCGGCCCTCTGAAGGGTCCCCACGCATGCAGCTCAGACGCGTTGTCGTAACCGGTCTGGGTGCGCTCACCCCCCTCGGCAATACGCTCCAAGCGTATTGGGAGGCTCTTGTGAGCGGCCGCAGTGGTGCTGCGCCCATCACCCGGTTCGATGCGTCCAAGTTCAAGACGCAGTTCGCCTGTGAGGTCAAGGGCTTCAACCCCGAGGATTTCATCGACCGGAAGGAAGCGCGGAAGATGGACCCCTACACGCAGTTCGCGGTGGTCTGCGCCGATGAGGCGATCCGGGACTCCGGTCTCGACCTGCAAAAGGTGGACCGCGAGCGTTTCGGGGTCATCTGGGGCAGTGGCATCGGCGGCCTGAAGACCTTCCAGGACGAGTGCATCGGCTATGGCCGGGGCGATGGTACGCCGCGCTTCAACCCGTTCTTCATCCCGAAGATGATCGCCGACAGCGCGGCGGGCCTGATCAGCATGCGTCATGTGCTCCACGGCCCGAGCTATGTCACGGCCAGTGCCTGCGCGAGCAGCAACAACGCCATGATCGATGCCTTCAACTACATCCGTCTGGGCACCTGCGTGGCCGTGGTGACGGGTGGCAGCGAGGCGGCGATCTACGAGGCGGGGGTGGGCGGCTTCAATGCCCTTCACGCCATGAGCACCCGCAACGACGACCCCGCTTCCGCCAGCCGCCCCTACGACAAGGACCGCGATGGTTTCGTGCTCGGCGAGGGCGGTGCGGCCATCATCCTGGAGGACCTGGAGCATGCGCTGGCACGCGGTGCCAGGATCTATGCCGAGGTGATCGGCGGAGGGATGAGCAGCGATGCCTTCCACATCACCGCCCCCCATCCCGAAGGACTGGGTGCTGAGCTGTGCATGAAGCA
>CAZLGY010000129.1:604-6618 GCA_964559165.1 uncultured Chryseobacterium sp. | reverse complement strand
CCGGTCCGCGTGCTTGTTCACAAACACTTGAACTGATCGAACGGCTCCAGGCAGTCGTTGCACTTCCAGAGCGCCTTGCAGGCCGTGCTGCCGAAGAGCGAAAGCAGCACGGTGTTCTTCGAGCCGCACTGCGGGCACTCCACCACGGGTTGTTCACCCTTCAACGCACGGATGTCGGCGCTCTTTTCCGGTGGTGCAATGCCGTATTCCTTCAGCTTGCGTTTGCCCTCCTCGGTGATCCAGTCGGTGGTCCAGGGGGGGGAGAGGGTCATCTTCACTTCCACATCGGGCACGCCCGCTTCCAGCAGTTCCTTCTTGATGTCGGCCGCCATCACATCCATGGCCGGGCAGCCTGTGTAGGTAGGGGTGATGGTGATGATGGCCTTGCCGCTCCACACCCAGTTCCAGCACGCTGATCACCGGGATCTCCGGGTCCTTCACGTAGTCGAGGAGCTCGAGGATGCGGTGTTCGGTGATCGGTTCCGGGGCGTTCATTTTGGCATGTCGACCCGAGGGTTCGACGGTACAGGTGCATGGATCAAGGTTCGCGGAACCCGAGGGCATCCGCTACCATTCAACGCCCGGATACGCCCGCGTCACATGCTGCATCTCAGCCAGGATGAAACCCATGTGCTCGCTGTGCAGGCCCTTGCGGCCGCCGGTCATCATGAATGCATCGGCGGGGCGTTTCAGCGTGGCTTCGGAAAGCACCTGGTCCACGGTCTTGCTCCATGCTTCCTTGATCGCGGCGATGTCCGGCGCGATGCCAGCCTTGCTCATCTCCTCCAGCAAGGCATCGCTCTCAAAAAGCTCGCCGGTGTATGTCCACAGGTTGTCCAGAGCGGTTTGGGCGCGTTGGTGGCTCTCCTCAGTCCCATCGCCGAAGCGGAGGATCCACTCGCTGCTGGCGCGCAGATGGTAGGTGGCCTCCTTCACGCTCTTGCCAGCAATGGCAGCCAGCTGCGCATCGGTGCTCTTGGTGAGTGCCTGCATCAGCGGCAGGTGGTAGGCATCGAAGAGGAAGCTGCGCACCATGGTATGGGCATAGTCCCCGTTGGGCTGTTCCACCATTTTCACGTTGGAGAACTGCCGCTCCATGCGCAGGAAGGCCAGGTCGTCCTCGGACCGCCCCTTGCCTTCAAGTTCCCCCGCATGGGACAGCAGGTTGCGGGCTTCGCCCAGATGGTCCAATGCGCGGTTCGTGAGGGCGATGTCCTCCTCCAGGATGGGGCCATGGCCACACCACTCGCTCAGCCGATGGCTCAGGATGAGGAGGTCGTCCGCAAGGCGGAGCGTGTATAGGAACGGTGCGTTGCTCATGGTGAATAGGTCGACCGGTGGTCGTTCTTCTCTGTTCGCTGATCGTTGTTCGATGTTCGTGGATCGTTCATCGTTACTCGGTCATCGTCGATCGAGCGTCGAACAACGAACCTCGACCAACGCCATCAGATGTATTTCGCACCCTCGGGTACGGTGTAGAAGGTGGGGTGCCGGTAGATCTTGTCGTCCGCCGGGTCGAACAGGCTTTCGGCGTCCTCCGGGCGGGAGGAGTGGATGTGCGCGCTCTCGACCACCCAGATGCTGTTCCCTTCCTGGCGGCGGGTGTAGACGTCGCGGGCGTTCTCAATGGCCATGTCCGCATCTGCTGCATGAAGGCTGCCCACATGCTTGTGGTCCAGGCCGCGCTTGCTCTGGATGAAAACCTCCCAGAGGGGCCACCCTTGTTCGTTCGTGTTGCTCATAGGGATCGGATCTCGGTAGTCCTAAGGAGTTCGAAGGGTTGGCGGTTCGCCGGGGTCCGTTGCCAGGAGGAGCTGGTGGACACCTGCCTGCTGCCCATTACCAACTGGTTCATGCCGCCTGCTTTTTCCTGCCCTTCTTCGCAGCATAAGCCACTGCCGCATCGCGCACCCACTGTCCTTCGGCGTGGGCCTTGTTGCGCGCCGCGAGGCGTTCCTTGTTGCAAGGACCATTGCCGGCCACCACATTGTTGAACTCGGTCCAGTCGATCACCCCCCAATCGTAGTGCTTGGTGTCCTCGTTCCACTTCAGGTCGGGGTCGGGGATGGAAAGGCCGATGGCCTCTGCCTGTTGCACGGTGCGGTCGATGAAGATCTGGCGGAGCTCGTCGTTGCTCTGGCGCTTGATCTTCCACTTGATGCTCTGCGCGCTGTTCGGGCTGTTCGCGTCGGTGGGGCCGAACATCATCAGGCTGGGCCACCACCAGCGGTTCAGCGCGTCCTGCGCCATTTCCTTCTGCTCGGGGGTGCCCTTCGCCAGTACGGCCATGATCTCATAGCCCTGGCGCTGGTGGAAGCTCTCCTCCTTGCAGATGCGCACCATGGCCCGCGCGTAAGGGCCATAACTGGTGCGGCACAGCATGACCTGGTTCATGATCGCCGCGCCGTCCACCAGCCATCCGATGGCGCCGATATCCGCCCAGGTGAGCGTGGGATAGTTGAAGATGCTGCTGTACTTGGCCTTGCCGCTCAGCAGGTCGTCGATGGTCTCCTCGCGGCTGATGCCGAGGGTCTCGCAGGCGCTGTACAGGTAGAGGCCATGGCCCGCTTCATCCTGCACCTTGGCCAACAGGATGGCCTTGCGGCGCAGGTTGGGTGCGCGTGTGATCCAATTGCCCTCCGGCAACATGCCCACCACCTCGCTGTGCGCATGCTGGCTGATCTGGCGGATCAGGGTCCTGCGGTATTTCTCCGGCATCCAGTCCTTCGGCTCGATCTTCTGTTCGGCGTCGACCTTGGCCTGGAAGCGTTCCTCGAGATTCTGTACGTCCATCATGGTGGGATGCGTGCTGCGAAATTAGGTGAGCGGCCCTTGCCCGGGCTGTTGTCCGTCATACCGATGAACAGGAAGGGGCTCCCGGTGGTTCATTGAAGTGGCGCCCCGCTCATGCGCCTCCCCGTATTTTCGCGCCCCTGCAAGACTAGCAAACCATGGCCCGTTTCCATTCCCTGGTCGTTTCCGAAGTGAAGCAAGAGACCCCCGACGCCATCGTCGTTGGGTTCACGGTACCACCGGCCCTGCGCGATGAGTTCCGGTTCATCCACGGGCAGTACGTGACCCTGAAGCTCACGGTGAACGGTGAGGAGCTGCGGCGCAGCTACAGCATCTGCAGCAGCCCGCTGGACATGGACGGGTTCCGTATCGCGGTGAAGCGGGTGCCCGGGGGGCGTGCCAGCACCCAGCTGGTGGGGAAGCTCAAGGCGGGAATGTCCCTGGAGGTGATGTCGCCCATGGGCAGCTTCACCACCCCGCTCGACCCCGCCCGCGAGCGGGAGGTGGTGGCCTTCGCCGCGGGCAGTGGCATCACACCCATCCTCAGCATCCTGAAGACGGTGCTGCGCACCGAGCCCGGGAGCCGGTTCACCCTTTTCTACGGTAACACCGATACCGACCGCATCCTGTTCCGCACCAAGCTTGAGGAGCTGAAGGCGCAATACGGGCGCCGGCTGGAGGTCCACCACATCCTGTCCAAGGGTCACGACGAGGACGTGCTTTTCAACGGCCGCATCACCACGGAGAAGGCGGTGGCGCTCGTCAAGCGCTTCGTGGCCGACCGCAACGACAACGAGTATTTCATCTGCGGTCCCGAACAGATGATGGTCAACGTGAGCGAGGCGCTCGAGCGGCTCGGCGTGGACCGGAAGCGGATGCACATCGAGCTCTTCACCAGCCCGGTATCCACCGAGGCCAGGAGGGAGCAGCCCCAGCAAACCGCCGCCGCCTTCACCGGCGAGGCCGAGGTGGTGGTGCGCCTCGATGGCCGAGAGCATGTCCTGCGCATGACCGCCAAGGGCGACCCCGTTCTCGATGTCGCCATCGACGCCGGCCTCGACGTCCCGTACGCATGCAAGGGTGCGGTGTGCTGCACCTGCAAGGCCCGCGTGGTGGAAGGTCAGGTGGAGATGGCCATGAACTATGCCCTCACCGATGAGGAGGTGGCGCAGGGCTACGTGCTCACCTGCCAGACCCACCCCCGCAGCGCCCGTGTCCTGATCGATTACGACCAGCACTGACCGGTCCGGCCGGAATGGAACAAGGCGGGCAAATGCCCGCCTTGCTGTTTTCCCGCGTGCCGCGGCAGCCGCCGCGACGCGTCCGGGGATCGTGTCAGAAAGTGGCCTGGGATTCCATCGCAGTGTTCGCCTGGATGTGGTCCAGGTAGCGCTCACTGTGGTAGAAGCCGCCCATTTCGCTGTTCCAGCGCACGATGGCGCTGGGGAAATCGAGGTAGAAGGGATCGCCCAGCTTCGCCGCCCCCTCCGGGACCAGGTTCACGTAGCACAGGTAGTCCGGGTAGGTGGTGAGGTCCTTGGGCAGGCTGGTGTCGATCAGGACCAGCTTGTCCTCGAAGCCCGGCTTACGGATGCGCAGCATGTAGGTCTGGTCGATGTCCAGGTCGATGAGGAACGCGCCTTTCTTGTCCACGCTCACCGCTCCGAGCCGCTCGCTGCCCTTGTACACCAGCAACTCGTAATCCCGCTCCTTTTTGCCATTGGCCATGACCTCGCCGCGTACCGGCAGGTACCAGCCTTCGGCCTGGTCGCGGCGGTCCACGAGTTTATTCTTCTGGGCATGCAGTGTGGGCAGGGTCAGCGCCACGAGGAGGGTGAGGAGGAGCAGCTTTTTCATGGGCAAGTGTGTTGCGGTCGATTGTCGTCCTGGTCGTGTGTGCCGGGGTCCTTCATCCTACGCGGAGGTGTTCCCCGGGGTTACGATCCCTGCTCAGGATGCGAAGGGCGTGATCTCCACGGGGGCTGGCGCACCATCCAGACGCAGGCTGATGGTGGTGCCCTGGCCGATGGTGCTTTCCGCCCATACCTCGCCGCCATGCTTGTTCACGATGCGCTGAACGATGGCGAGGCCGATGCCGGTTCCTTCGAACTGGTCCGTGCCGTGCATGCGCTTGAAGGCGCCGAAGACCGCCTTGGCGGCTGTGCTGTCGAAGCCCGCTCCGTTGTCCACCACCCGGATGATGTGGCCTTTCGCATCGGTGTCCACCCGCACCTCCACGCGCGGGGCACCGGCAAGCCGGGTGAATTTCACGGCGTTGGAAAGCAGGTTCACGAGGACCACCTTCAGCAATGAGCAATCGGCGGATAGTGCGGTGCCGGGCGGCACATGGTTCACCAGCTCGGGCGCATGCGCTGCGGCGGGGAGCTCCTCCAATACCTCGCGCACCAGGGAATGCAGGTCCACCTCCGTGCGCTGAAGTTCGCGGTCGGTCGTCGTCGATAGCCGCAGGAGGTCATCCACCAGTTCCAGCATCCGCAAGGCTCCGCGTTGGATCCGCGTGTTCAGTTCGCGTCCGTCGTTGTCATCGGCTGGCTGGTGTTCCTGCAGCAGCTGGCTCAGGGCGAGCACATTCTTCAGCGGGCTCCGCAGGTCATGCGCCACCGTGTAGGAGAAGGCGCCGAGGTCCTCGAGGGCGTCCTGCAGCTGCTTGGTCCGCACCGCCACCCGGCGGTCGAGGTCGCTGTTCAACCTGCGCAATCGCTGCTCCTCCGCACGCCGGTCGGTGATGTCCTTGATCATGGCCTGGAAGCGCACCCTGCCCTCCGGTGAGCGACCGAGGTAGGTGGCGGTCATCAGGCAGTCGATAACCCCGCCACTGGGCGTGAGCAGCGTTAGCTCGGTGTTCGGGAATTCCCGGCCGCGGCGGCGTGCGCGCATCGCCTTGAAGAGCTTGGCGGGCGACTCGATGCGGTCGAAGAGATTCTGTTGCAGCGCCTGTTCACGGCTCAGGCCCAGCAGGCGCTCGGCCGCTGGATTCACCTCCAGGATCCGCCCGTCATCCTCGACCAGTGCGATCGGGTCCCCGGAGGCCTCGAAGACCTGCTGGTACCGGTTGAAGAGGGCTTCACGCTCCTCGCGCAAGGCATGCACCTCGTAGGCCTGACGGATACGGAGTCCCAGGTCGGTGGGGTCCCAGGGCTTGGTGGAGTAGCTGTAGATGCCACCCTTGTTCACCGCTTCAACCACGGCCTCGAGGTCCG
>CAZLGY010000129.1:0-594 GCA_964559165.1 uncultured Chryseobacterium sp. | reverse complement strand
AGCCTGTCAACAGCATGCGGATCGCATGCGGGTGCCGCTCGCGCACGATGGCCAGCAGCTCCGCCCCGGTCACGCGCGGCATTCGCTGGTCACTGATCACCACGTGGATGCGCTCCTGTTCGAGAACCGCGAGGGCCTCATCGGCGCTCTTCGCGAGGTGCACCTCGAACTCGCGGCGGAACGCCGCGCGAAAGGCTGTCAGGTTGCCCGGTTCGTCGTCGACGAAAAGGACCTTGATGGTCGCTTGCTCCATGCTCATGCCCGCTGCGCGTTGATACGTTCCCTGCCTGTGCGGTCGGTGGGCAGGATGATGCGGAACTCGGTGCCCTCGCCGACCACGGAGTCGACCTCGATTCGGCCCTCGTGCTTCTCCACGATGCTGTAGGCGATGCTCAGGCCGAGGCCGGTGCCCTGCCCCACCTCCTTGGTGGTGAAGAAGGGCTCGAAGATCCGGGCCTTCACGGCGTCGCTCATGCCCACGCCGTTGTCGCGGATGCTCACCACCACATGGCCGTCGCGCTCCTCGGTGGTCACGGTCACACGGCCCAGGCCGGCCGGGTGCCGGGCGAGAACCGCCTGTGCCGCATTGTTCAG
>CAZLGY010000128.1:0-6740 GCA_964559165.1 uncultured Chryseobacterium sp. | reverse complement strand
TGGGCGTCCACCAGGTGGATGTCGATGCTGCGGGGGTTCTCGATGGCCTTGAGCACGGCCTGCTTGGTGATCTCGTTTAAGGTGATGCGCTTCACCTTGCTGTCCGGCAGTTCCAGTGCCTCCTTCAGGTGCCAGCTGATGGCCTCCCCTTCCCGGTCTTCGTCAGTTGCAAGCCACACGGTGCCTGCCTTGGCGCTGGCCTTGCGCAGTTCCTGCAGGCGCGCTTTCTTGTCGTCGGGGATGATGTAGTTGGGCTCGAACCCGTTCTCGACATCCACGCTGAGGTCGCGTTCGGGCAGGTCACGAACGTGCCCATAGCTGCTCAGCACGGTGAAGCCGTCTCCGAGGTACTTCTCGATGGTCTTTGCCTTGGCGGGCGACTCCACGATCACCAGATCGCCGTTCCCATTGCTTTTCTTGGCCATGTTCGGGGGGTATGAAAACAACCTTGGGAGGATGCTTGGGGCGGCAAATAAAGGACATCCAACAGCCATGTGTTCACTGCTGGCGGGGCGGGGCGCGACGTTCCCCTTAAGGGGGAAGAAAATTTTTCAACAGCAGTGATGCCACGCATGGTACGGGGCCTTCCGGATCGGGACCACCGAGGGAACGCGAGGTTGATCCGGACGGATGGGCCCGATCGGAACGCAGGCATGGATGAACGAATGGATGCGCTCCATCGTTATCCCACCAACCCTAAATCCCTATGCCGCACCTCTCCGCCCCTGCCTTCGCCGTCGCGCTGTTCTCCGCCATGGTGGGCATGGGCAGTTGCAGCGGGCAGCACGGCACCACTTCCAGCTCTTCCATGGATCACATGAGCCAATACGACCACAGCGGCAATCCTTATTACTCACACACCGACACCGGCAGGCTGGAGGTGCAGAAGAACGAATGGAAGCGACTGCTGCCTGCAGACCTCTACCATATCGCCTTTGAGAAGGGCACGGAGCGGGCCTTCACCGGCAAGTACTGGGACTTCGAGGGCATCGGCACGTACGCCTGTGCGGTCTGTGGCAACGTGTTGTTCAAGGCGGACGCCAAGTTCAGCAGCAGTTGCGGCTGGCCCAGCTTCTTCCGGCCAGAGCGCAAGGACGCCATCCTGTACAATGAGGACCGCAGCTACGGCATGGTGCGCACGGAGACCACGTGCGGGCGCTGCAGCGCGCATCTTGGCCACGTGTTCGACGATGGGCCCGACCCCACGGGATTACGATACTGCATCAACAGCGTAAGTCTGGAGTACCTGCCGGGCAGATAGCAAGCGACTGACACCTTGTCAGGTCGCCACAGTGGTCGTACCTTTGCACTCCTTTTCCACCCGGAGTTGCACAAAAAGGTCTACATAGAGAGTTACGGTTGCCAGATGAACGTGAGCGACAGCGAAGTCGTGGCGAGCATCCTGGAAAAGGAAGGATACATCCCCGTGCAGCGTGCGGAGGATGCCGACCTGGTGCTGCTGAACACGTGCAGCATCCGGGAGAAGGCCGAGTACACAGTGCTGCAGCGCATCAACGAGATGAACAACCTGAAGGCCCGGAACAAGGGCTTGAAGGTGGGCGTGCTGGGATGCATGGCAGAGCGGATGCGCGAGGACCTGTTGGAGAAGAAGAAGGTGGTGGACCTGGTGGTGGGCCCCGATGCCTACCGCACCCTGCCCGAGCTGTTGGAGAAGGTGGGCTCGGGCCAGAAGGCCGTGAACGTGCTGCTGAGCCGCGAAGAGACCTACGGGGAGATCGTGCCGGTACGCCTCGACACGAACGGTGTAACGGCCTTCGTTACGATCATGCGCGGCTGTGACAACATGTGCGCCTTCTGCGTGGTACCGTTCACCCGGGGCCGTGAGCGCAGTCGCGATCCGCAGAGCATCGTGGCCGAGTGCCGCGACCTGTGGACCAAGGGATACAAGGAAGTGACCCTGTTGGGGCAGAACGTGGATTCGTATCAATGGAAGCCGACTGCGTCGGCATCTGATGCGGGTGCGGATAGCACCCGTAGCGTCGAACCACCGGGTCGACTTGGTACCGACGGGTCTGCCCCGACCGATTTCGCCGACCTGCTGGAACTGGTGGCCCTGGCCGTCCCGGGCATGCGCATCCGGTACAGCACCAGCCATCCGAAGGACATGACGGACAAGGTGCTGGAAGTGATGGCACGCCATGACAACATCTGCAAGTACATCCACCTGCCCGTGCAGAGCGGCAGCAGCGGGGTATTGCAGCGCATGAACAGGGGGTACACGCGGGAGTGGTACCTTGAGCGCATCGCCAGCATCCGGCGCCACATGCCCGACTGTGCGATCAGCACGGACATCATCGCGGGCTACTGTGGAGAGACCGATGCCGACCATGCGGAGACCCTGTCCCTCATGGCTGAAGTGGGTTACGACATGGCCTTCATGTTCAAGTACAGCGAACGGCCCAAGACCCTGGCGGCCCGCAAATACGCTGATGACGTTCCGGATGCGGTGAAGGGGCGTCGGCTGCAGGAGATCATCGACCTGCAGAAACAGCTCAGCGCAGCGCGCATGGCCGGGTATGTGGGCCAGGTGCACGAAGTGCTCATCGAAGGCGTTAGCAAGCGCAGCAGTGAGCACATGTATGGACGGAACACGCAGAACGCTGTGGTGATCGTACCCCGCACCAGTGAACACCTGCCGGGAACGACCACCGCGGGACGGTTCATCCGTGCCCGCATCACCTCGGCCACCAGCGGCAGCCTGCAGGGCGAGGTGCTCGAACACATTGACGCGGTAGCATGAACGTACAGCCCATCAAACAGCGCTTCGGTATCGTGGGCACCTCCCCGCTGCTGGACCGTGCCATCGAGATCGCAGCGCAGGTGGCCCCCACGGACCTTACGGTGCTCATCCAGGGCGAGAGCGGCACAGGCAAGGAGGTGATGCCCCAGATCGTGCATGCCTACAGCGCACGCAAACACGGCCCCTACATCGCGGTCAACTGCGGTGCCATCCCCGAGGGGACCATCGACAGCGAACTTTTCGGGCACGAGAAAGGCTCCTTCACCGGAGCGCACGAGGCACGCAAGGGGTACTTCGAGGTGGCGAACGGTGGCACCATCTTCCTGGACGAGGTGGGCGAACTGCCGCTGACCACAGGTGCGCCTTTTGCGTGTGCTGGAAACGGGCGAGTTCATCCGCGTGGGCAGCAGCAAGGCCCAGAAGACCAACGTGCGCGTGGTTGCGGCCACCAATGTGAACATGCTGCAGGCGGTGCAGCGGGGCACGTTCCGCGAGGACCTCTACTACCGCCTCAACACCATCCCCATCCAGGTGCCGCCATTGCGCGAACGCAAGCAGGACATCCACCTGCTGTTCCGCTATTTCGCGCAGGAGACCGCCGCCCGCTACAAGGCTCCTCCCCTGCAGCTGCTGGACGATGCGCTTCCCCTGCTGAACGCATACCGCTGGCCCGGCAACGTGCGCCAGCTGCGCAACTTGGTGGAGCAGATGAGCGTGATCGAACAGCAACGTGATGTGAACGCTTCCACCCTGCGTCACTACCTGCCCGAAGAGCAGAGCGGTCTGGTACCCTTGGGCCCGGCAGGCGGGGCAGGTGGCGTGGAGAGCATCAACGAGCGTGAACTCATCTTCAAGTTCCTCTTCGACATGAAGAGCGACCTGAACGCACTGAAGGAACAGGTGAAGGCGCTTTCCGGCGGCCAGCCACTGCCAGGCCCGATACCTCCGATCTACCGCGAGGAGCTCATCCTGCCCACCACACCGGGCCAGGGCCCCATGAGCATCCAGATGCCGGGTGCGGTGGACGAGGATGTGGAGCATACCGAAGTGGAGGAGAGCCTGAGCATCGAGGCCAAGGAGCGCGAACTGATCAGGAAAGCCCTGCAGAAACATCGCAACCGGCGCAAGAACGCAGCCCAGGAGCTGGGCATCAGCGAACGCACGCTCTACCGCAAGATCAAGGAATACGGCATCGCATGACCGGCAGCAGGAGTGAGCGCATCCGGGCGGGGGGCCTGGCACTGGCATGGAGCCTCGCGGTCCTTGCCGGTTGCCGTGTGAACTACTCCTTCACCGGCGGCGATGTGGGTGCGGCGCGCACGGTAAGCCTGGAGCTCTTTGCCACAGGCGGTCCGCTGGCCACCCCGCAGAGCGCACAGATCTTCACTGAAACACTGCGGGACCTGCTGCTGGCCCAGACACCGCTGAAGCTGGCGCAACGGGACGGTGATGTACAGTACAGTGGCAGCATCACGGGCTACGATGTGCAACCCGTTAGCATCCAAGCCAATGAAACGGCGGCGTTGAACAGACTGACCCTGACGGTCCGGGTGGACTACGTGAACACCCTGGAGCCGGCGAAGAACAACAGTTCAAGCTACACCCGCTTCGCCGATTACGAAAGCAGCCAGGACCTGGTGAGCGTGGAGGAGCGGCTCGTGGAACAGATCAGCGAGCAGCTGGCCCAGGACATATTCGACCGTACCTTGGGCAATTGGTGATGCAGCCATGGAACGCGAGCAACTGGACCGGCTGATACGCACCCCGCATTCCGTGGAGCGGCGGGACATGCCCGCGCTGCGCGAATTGAGCGAACGTGCACCCTGGTTCGCTGGAGTGCAGTTGTTACGCATGGTGGGTGAGCGCGCCCTGGGTGACGTGCGGTCGGATGGCAGCCTGCAACGGGCAGCGGCGCTCATTCCTTCGCGTGCCGTGCTGCATGGACTGGTGGAACGCCCCCGGCCCGTTGCTGAGGAACGCGGACCAGCACCTGCGCTGGACAATTTGCGTGACGACCATGCGCTGTCCGCCACGCCGGAACCTGTGACCACCGTTCCGCCCGCACCAACGCCCGCTGCGACGGGTGGGTCCATCGCAGGAGCGGAAGCGGCACTCGAGGGGACGTCAGTGTCCACTGGAGCGCCGGAGCGGTCGGTTGCGGCGGATGATGCGGATGATGCGGTATCCAAGGATGACGGCCCCACCGTTGCCGGAATGCCCGCTGGGGACGACCCCCTGGAACGCCAGATACTGGAATCGGCGCTGGCCAGCATCTACGACCTGACACTCCACACGCCGGGCAGCGGCATGAAGGGTCCCGGCGGGGATGCGCCGCCACCCGCAACCGCGCCGTCAGGCGCATCACCCCCTGTGGAAGGGATGCCGTCCGTAACGGTGCCCCTCCCCGCCGCCGAACCACCGAAGCCGTTGGCGCTTCCAGCGAACGGCCGCCTGCGCTTCACCTCATGGCTGACCCAGGAGGTCGGCGCAGCCATCACGCCTTCTCCCGGACCAAGCGATACGACCGCTACCGGACCGACCAAGGCGATCGCCGGAGGAGGTGATACGGAGCGACGTGAACCTCCACGCTCCCCGATGGATGCAGGGGCATTGATCGACCGGTTCATCCAGCAGGAAACGCCGCCACCGACCAGGAAAGCCACCTTCTTCACCCCCCAACAGGCGGCAAGGAAAAGCCTGGACGACAGTGCCGGCATGGTGACGGAGACCCTGGCACGCATCTATGCGAAACAGGGCAACCTGCAGAAGGCCATCGACGCCTATCGCAAGTTGGCCTTGAAGTACCCCGAAAAAAGCGCTTACTTTGCCACCCTTTCCCGTTCGCTGGAAGAGGACCTGAACACCTAGGACCATGATCGCCATCTCCATCATCATTCTCATCATCTGCGGGCTTTTGGCCCTTGTAGTGCTGGCCCAGAACCCCAAGGGCGGCGGTCTGGCAGCCGGTTTCACGGGAGCACAACAGATCGGTGGGGTGCAACGCACGGCCGATTTCCTGGAGAAGGGGACCTGGACCCTGGCCACGGCCCTGATGGTGCTTTGCCTGGTATCCACCGGACTGCAGGACAACAATTCCAATGTGGTGCTGCAGGACGAATTGGACGCGGCCAGCGGGAACGTTGGTTCCACGGAAGGCACCGAAGGAGCAGCGGAAGCTCCGGATGAGGAAGGCGAAGCACTTCCTCCCGCGGAAGTCCCCGCCGCTCAGTAAGCGGTATTCCGAGATGACAGGATGGAGGGCTTCGGGCCCTCTTTTCCGTTCGGCCTCGTCGATCATTCCGATGTTGCCAGCTTGTCAGGCGCATATGACGATCGGGCCCGGAACGGGAAAAGTTGTCAGCGATCGATGCCTGACCGTTCAGTGGCACGGGGCTTGCCAACACAGCGCGCGAAGGCAGACCACCTTCACCCAACGATCAACCCATCATCATCCATTCACATGGCACACGTAAAACCGTTGGCGGATCGCGTCCTGGTAGAGGCCGCAGCCGCTGAAGAGACCACCAAGGGTGGCATCATCATTCCCGATACGGCCAAGGAAAAGCCCCAGCGCGGCAAGATCATCGCTGTGGGGTCCGGTCGCGTTGCCGACGATGGCAAGGTGACCCCCCTGACCGTGAAAGTGGGCGACGAGATCCTGTACGGGAAGTACAGTGGAACGGAGCTCAGCTACGAGGGCAAGGATTACCTGATCATGCGTGAGAGCGACATCTACGCCGTGTTGAACTAAGCAAAACCAGAAGGAACTATGGCAGCCAAGAACATCCAATTCGAGATCGATGCCCGTGACCGCTTGAAGCGTGGTGTCGACCACCTCGCCAATGCGGTGAAAGTGACCCTCGGTCCCAAGGGCCGCAACGTGATGATCGACAAGAAATTCGGCGCCCCCCAGGTGACCAAGGACGGGGTTACCGTGGCCAAGGAGATCGAGCTGAAGGATGCCGTGGAGAACATGGGC
>CAZLGY010000127.1:4576-6755 GCA_964559165.1 uncultured Chryseobacterium sp. | reverse complement strand
CGAAGTAGGCGTGCGTCTTGTCCAAATCCTTCCTGCGGACCAGGGGCCTGCCGAGCACCTTCCATCCCGTTACACGTGCGCCGAACCAGCGGCCCACGGCATAGTTGAGGTTGTCGCCCAGCACCGCCGCCGTGAAGAGCAGGCCCACCAACAGGACCATGTCCAGCATGCCTCCCGCGGCAAGCGTTCCAGCCACGAACAGCAGGGAGTCGCCCGGCAGGAAGGGCATCACCACGAGCCCCGTTTCCACGAACACGATGGCGAACAGCAGCGCGTAGACCCAGGCACCGTGGTCGCCGATGAAGGCAGGAAGCGTTTCGTTGAGGTGGGTGATGAAATACCAGAACTCCTGCAGCAATTCCATGGCTTTCCTTGTGATGGCCGCAAAAGTAGGTGGAACGCAGCCGCCGTTGGGGTTGGGCGGCCGTGGGACTGCCGCTCGTTACGGCCTTGCCTGGATGGCGATGTGCACGGGATGCTGGAGGGTGCGGTGCACCGGGCAGCGCGTTGCGATCTGCAGCAGGCGCTCGCGCTGTGCATCGTCCAGCGTGCCCTCGATGCCCACCTCCAGCAGCAACCTGGTGTTCACGGCGCCTTGGGCGGATGTTCGCTCCATGCGCACGTCCACGCTCAGGCCATCCAGGGGCCAGCCCTTCCGGTCGGCATACATACGCATGGTGATGAGCGTGCATCCGGCCAGGGCGCCGCACAACAGCTCATGGGGCCGCGGCCCTGCGTCCAGCCCGCCTTCGGCGGTGGGTTCGTCGGCCAGCAGGGTGTGGCCGCGCATGATCATCCGGGTGGTGTACGGTGCGCCGTCCAGCCGGGCGTTCACCTGCAGGTGGGTGGTGGCCTCCATGAGTGGGGGGCGCGGTCAGCGCATATCATTCACCTCCACCCCGGGATGCCGGGTCTTGTCGAAGGTGAAGAGCCCGTCGGCCAGGTCCACGTTGGGGACGAAGCGCTTCAGGGTGTAGGTCACTTCGTTCCCGTCCTTGTACAGGACTTGGATGCTGCGCGGTTCCACCTTCGCCTTGTCCACCACCATCACCACGGTGTGGTAGGGCTTCTTGGTCGGGTCGGTGGGGAAGAGCTTCAGGGTCTGGAGCACTGCGCCTGACGCATCGGCCCCTTCGCTCACGAACTGGCTCTTGAACCCTTTTTCATAAAGGGTGAAGAGCTTGCTGGGGTCCAGCTCCTGATCCATGCCCGAGGGGTCGTTCATGGTCACCTCATTCGCCTCCTTGTTATAGGTCCAGAGGATGGTGCCATCGTTGATCACGGTGTTCTTGTCCAGCACCAGCACGAACCGGCGCCCCTTCACCTTCACGGAGCCCTCCTGTTTCACATCCAGTTTGCCGGCCTTGTTCACCAGCCGGCTGCTGAAATCGGCTTCGAAGCTGGTGTAGGCCTTGTTCTTGGCGACCAGGCGGTCCAGCACGGCCTTGCTACGGGCGTCGTCCTGGGCGTGGGCGGCAGGCAGGGCCAGCAGGCCCGTGATCAGGAGGGAGAGAAGCGTTCTCATCGGTGGCGAAGGTACTGACACCCCTGCGCAAGGGGCGTGCCACGATGGGGCCGTGGGCTTCAGCGCTTGGGCTTCAGCATGGTGCCTGTGCACTTGGGCGAACCGCAGCGGCAGCCCCAGATGCGTTTCAGGGCGTTGGTGTGGCGTTCTTCCAGCACGATCCCATAGTCGTAGGTGAGCTCCTCACCCGGCTTGATGGCGCGCAGGGCCTCGATGATCACCTTGTCCTTGCGGGGGTCCTTGCCTTCGTCCTCGTGAACCAGCGCTTCGCAATTGGGCTCGCAGCTGTGGTTCAGCCAACGGGCGATGTTTCCGCCCGTGTTGGCGTCCAGGATGTACTTCTCGTTCAGGGTGAACAGGAAGGTGTGTCCGCTTGCCACATCCCCTCCGTGCTGGCGGTCGGCCTGGGCGTGAGTCACCATCCGGCCCTTGTATTGGACGATGAGCTCGCCCTTGCGGATGGGAGCGACGGCGAAGACGCCATTGCCGTGGATCTTGGAGCTTCGGCGGACGATCTTGTCCTCTGCGTAAGGCTTTGCCATGGTGGTGTGGGGCGCAAAGAAAGCGCTTGCGGGCTTGCCCGCGATCAGCCAAAGTAGATGCCGCAGATGAATACGGCGGTGATGACGCACACCAGGTCGGCGAGGAGCATCA
>CAZLGY010000127.1:300-4535 GCA_964559165.1 uncultured Chryseobacterium sp. | reverse complement strand
GTAACGGCTGTCCTTCACCGATACGCTGCCAAAGGACAGGGCCACAACGTAGAAGGTCGGTTCCGCCGCGCCCTGGAACAGGCACACCAGCTGCCCGGTCAGGCTGTCCGGGCCGTAGGTGCGCATGGCGTCCAGCAGGAAGCCGCGCGAACCACCAGCGCTGAAGGGGCGCATCAGGGCAACGGGCACCGCATCGATCACGGCCTTGTCGATGCCGATGGCCGCCATGCCGGCCGAAAGGCCGTCCATCACAATGCCCATGAGCCCGCTGTTGCGGAAGATGCTGAGCGCGGCCAGCATGGCGATCATGTACGGCAGCACACGCAGGCCCGTGGTGAACCCGTCCTTGGCCCCGTGCACAAAGGAATCGAACAGGTTGGTGCCCTTCTCCGTGAAATAGCGCTCGCGCCAGAGCGCGAAGGCCACGATGAGACCGGTGATGCCAAGGAGCATCCCGTTGCTCAGGTTGTCCGTGAAGTGGAACTTGTGCACCCCGGCAAGACTTGTGATGTAGGCCATCAGGACGCCGATCACCACACTGACGCCGACCACGAAGGCCATCACCGGCAGATTGAACAGGTTGATGCGCTGCTTGAAGGCCACCAGGAACAGCGCCGCGAGTGTTCCCACGAACGAGGTGATGATTAGCGGTATCATGATGTCCGCCGGGTTCGCCGCGCCCATGGCCGCGCGGTAGCCGATGATGCTGGTGGGCAGGAGGGTGAGGCCGGCTGCGTGCAGGCACAAGAACATGATCTGCCCGTTCGAGGCGCGCCCCTTGTCCGGGTTGTCCGCCTGCATGCTCTCCATGGCCTTCAGCCCGAACGGTGTGGCCGCACTGTCCAGGCCCAGGAAGTTGGCGGCGAAGTTCAGCGTCATGAAGCCGTAGGCCGGATGGTCCTTCCGCAGGTCGGGGAAGATTCGGTGCAGGACGGGGGACAACAGGTGCGCGAGCTTTTCCATGGCGCGCGAGTCCACCAGCAGGTTCAGCAATCCGCAGAAGAAGGTCAGGTAGCCGATCAAGGGCAGCCACAGGTCCGTCAGCGTGTTGCGGCAGGTGGGGAACAGTCCATCGGCGGGCACCGTTCCCACGCTGGCCTTCACCACGCCCATGCCGTTCAGTGTGTACAGGGTATCCCCACGCTGCACGCCCGGTTCGCCGGCCGCCCGCAGCTCCGTGAGCAGGGCGCCGCCCGCCAGCATGGCCGTGTCCAGTTCGTTCACCAGAAGCGGCTCGCCCTGCCGGCCGTTCACTAGCGACCCCAGCGTGTACTGGCGGCCAGTGGCCATCATGGTCATCACGTAGGCGATGCTCAACAGGAGCATCCAGGTCCAGAACCGGCTCAGTGCCATTTGCTGCAAAGAAGGTGCTGGTACCAAGGCTGGCGGTCCCCTCGTGGCGCGCAGCGCGAACAGGTGGTTGTGGATGGACTGCGCTGCCGGTCGCGCCCGGTTCCACATCCGGGCCGGTCAAATACCCGGTTAGCGTTGGCGCATCGTGCCCGGCGCTGCGCATGCTGTTCAAAACTCGCTGCCCTGTTCAGCCAATGATCGCTGTGTTCCATCGTTGTTCTTCTGCTGTTGGTCGAACGAACGAACACCTGCCTCGTGCTTGAACGTACCCGATAACAAACGCCGAAACACCATGGAACGCAACATTCGCCTGATGCCCGCGCTGTTCGCCGGCCTGCTCCCCTTCGCCGCTGCACTCGCCGCCCCGCCGCCGGCCCCTGTGGCGAACGACCTGGTGGAACTGGTGGGCTGGCTCCATGTGGAGGACCTGAACTTCGACCGCACGACCGTGACGGTGGAGGTGGGAGGTGCCGTACATACCGCATCCGTATCACGCACCGGCCGTTTCGAGGTGCTTCTTCCCATCAATACCGAGGCCTTGGTGCGCTTCGAACACCCCGGCCACTTGCGCAAGGAGGTGGTCGTTGACACCCACCATGCGGACCGTGTGCCCAAGGGCGGCGGATCCCGCCAGTTGCGCATGGGTGTGGTGCTTGAGCTCGAGAAGCACATGGGTGGCCTCACTTACGCCGGCCCGGTCGGGCGCGTGGGCTTCGATGCCGCTGGAGGGTGCATGGCCGTAGAGCGCACCCGGGAACTGGTACCGGCGCGCAACAGCAAGGCGGTGGTTTTCTGACCGGTCCATCCTGCCCGCTTTCCGGGCTCACGGTGCCGCCCGTACCGCTGGTTCCCCGGTGGTGCGGGCGGTGCGCATCGTGCGGGTGGGCGGACCGGTGCGTGGACGGCATACTTTGCGGCCGGCCGTTGCGTTCGTGCTCCGGCGACCAGCCGAACCGATCCCATGCAGCAGCCCTCCGATACGACTCCCATTCCTTCAGAGCCCGGCGCATCGCGTGCCTCCCGTCTGCAGGGCCTCCGCCGCTCCCTCACCTTCCGCGCGTTCGTGGTGGCCGTGCTGGTGCTGCTGCTCCTGATCCCGCTGGCCATGGTTGGCGACCTGGTGCAGGAGCGGGCCGGCCGCATGCATGAGGCGGAGAGCAGCATTAGTGCCGATTGGGGCGGTCAGCAGACCATCACCGGACCGGTGATCAGTGTACCGTATGAGGTGCTTGTGCGCGTACCGGTGGGCGATGGCCACGAGAGCCGCAAGGAGACGCGCCATGCCCATTTCCTGCCCGAGGCGCTGGAGGTTTCGGCGACGCTCGAATCCTTCACCAAATACCGCGGCATCTACAAGGTGGCGGTATACCGCGGTCGTACGGACGTGCGGGGCGGCTTTCCGGTGCTCGCCGACCGCAGGCCCCAGATGGAGGGCGAGCTGCAATGGCACCGCGCCCAGCTGGTGCTGGGCGTCAGCGACCTGAGGAGCATCAAGCAGCAGGTGAGCATGGAGATCGGTGGCCGTACCATACAGTTCGAGCCGGGCATGCCCACCACGGACATCGTGGGCACGGGGCTCAGCGCACCCTTCCCGCTCGATACGGCCATGCGGTCGGCACCCATCGCCTTCAGCAGCAGCCTTTCCATCAACGGCAGTGGCGCATACCGGGTGGCACCCGTAGGAAAGGTGACCCGCGCGCGTTGTTCAAGCCCTTGGAGGGACCCAAGCTACGAGGGGGCATTCCTACCCGAACCTTCAGTCGTTCCGGCAACAACGGACACAGGGTTCACCGCGGACTGGACCGTGCTGCACCTCAACCGGCCATACCCCCAGGAGTTCATCGGTGACCACCGTGAGGCCATCGCGGAGAGCGCGTTCGGCGTGCGGTTGATGCAACCCGTGGATGAGTACCACAAGAACGAGCGTGCCAGCAAGTACGGCATCATGCTCATCGTCCTGGTCTTCCTGGTGTTCTTCTTTGTGGAGGTGCTGCAGGCCGTTCGCATCCACCCCATCCAATACCTGCTCGTGGGCTTCGCACTCAGCGTCTTTTACACACTGCTTATCGCCCTTAGCGAGCACATCGGTTTCGGTCTGGCCTACGTGGTCTCCGCTTGTGCGGTGATCACCCTTGTGGTCACCTATTCCCAGAGCGTCTTCCGCGTCAGGCGGACCTCATGGTTGCTGGGCCTCATCATGCTGCTGGTATTCGGATTCATGTTCACCCTGATCCACCAGCAGGACCACGCCCTGCTTTTCGGCAGCATCGGGCTCTTTGTCACGCTGGCACTGGTGATGTGGGTGAGCCGCCGCATTGACTGGAACGCCGGGTCCGGGCAGGAAGGGTAGGGGAGGCGGATGCTGCACCGGAATGGCTGCGGGTGCGGCTGGCGCACGGTCCCGGGCAACTCCCGTTCACGACCGGTCATTGGTTGCGTACCGCCGCCAGATCTTCCACAACATACACCTGTAAGCAAGTTGATGCGGCACGCGTACGTTACCTAACCACCGCTGCGCGCCGCAGGAGACCGCGGCCGTCGGTGGGGTCCGCCCCTGCGGCGCGTGGGCTGGGTGATGCGATGGTGGGGTGGGTCAAAGCCCGCCAACACCCGGACCGGCTGCCACGCCCTGGTTCAGGTGGGCGGCCAGCGCCGCTTCGTTGGGGATCATCACACGGCGAGCCTTGCTGCCCTCGAAGGGTCCCAGCACACCGGCGGCCTCCAGTTGGTCCACGATGCGGCCGGCACGGTTGTAGCCGAGCTTCAGCTTGCGCTGGATGAGGCTGGTGCTGCCCTGTTGTGTCTGCACCACGAGGCGGGCCGCTTCCTCGAACATGCTGTCGCGCTCGCCATCGTCCACGTCCAGCTCGCCGCCGTCCTCC
>CAZLGY010000127.1:0-290 GCA_964559165.1 uncultured Chryseobacterium sp. | reverse complement strand
CCGTGGGCACCTCGGGAAGCAGCAGCGCCTCGGGGTAGCCGCGCTGGGCGCCGATGAACTCCGTGATGCGCTCCACCTCGGGGGTGTCCACGAACGCGCACTGGATGCGGATCAGGTCGTTGCCCGTGCTCAGCAACATGTCACCCCTCCCGATCAGCTGTTCGGCGCCGCCCGCGTCGAGGATGGTGCGGCTGTCGATCTTGCTGGTGACCCGGAAGGCGATGCGGGCGGGGAAGTTGGCCTTGATGGTGCCGGTGATGATGTTCACACTGGGGCGCTGCGTGGCGATG
>CAZLGY010000126.1:0-6845 GCA_964559165.1 uncultured Chryseobacterium sp. | reverse complement strand
GACCACCGCCGATGTTCACCTCCCGGAGCTCCTCCTTCCACTTGGTGCCCTCCACGACGGTGAACGTGCTGTCATCGTTCTTCACCACCACCCCGGGGGCATCCGTGAAACTGCCGAACATGCCCTGTGCCACCCCTACGTTCGGGTTGCGGCCGCTGACCACCGCCAGCTGGTTGGTCTGTGGGTCGATGCGATTGTCCGGAAAATAGAACGGAGGCGTGGGCACCAGGAGCTTGTTCAGGTCGAATGCGAACGTGAGGCTGTTGTACTCGTCCATGTTCAGCGTGAACGCCGGACCAAGGCGCAGGTTGATGGGGATGAAATCCTGGGTGCCGGCATCCGTGTAGGACATCTTGGCACCGATGTTCGATACGTTCAGGCCAAGCGCGAAGGAACCTTCACGGTCACCCAGCTGCAGCTCCTTCTTCTGATAGAAGAACGAGACGTCAGCAGCAACGCTCTGGCCCGCCTTGGAGTTGGCACCCTGCACGCTGATGCCCCCCGTGAGGTTGCTGTTCACATAACGGATGGCAAGCCCGCCGGAGAAGTTCTCGCCGAACTGCTGGGCAAAGGCAACGTCAAGAGCGAATTCAGCGGGCTTGAAATCCCGGATGGTGGAGCCGTTCACATCGGTGAACAGGATGCTCCCAAGATTGAAGTAGCGGAGGGAGCCGCCAAGCGTGCTGCGCTTGTTCGAAAGACGCTTGTAGCCGGACAGGTAGGCCAGGCTCATGTCGGGCACCAGGTTCCGCAGCCAGGGGCTGTAACTGATACTGAATTCACCGTCGTTCTCTGCAAAGGCGAGCTTGGACGGGTTCCAGTGGATGGAATTGGCATCGGGGCTGACCGCCACTCCGGCATCACCCATGCCACCAGCGCGGGAGTCCACCGAGATCATCAGGAACGGGACCGCGGTGGTGATGGTGTTGAGCACCCCTTCCCTGCAGTCCTGACCGGTCAACTGGTTGATACAGCCGGAATTGACCTGGCCGTGGACGGAAGTACCGGCTGCCAGCACCAGGAGCAGTGCTGCGGAGCGAACGGAGGTGGCCGAGAACATGGCTTGGTGGCGGAATGGGAAGGTTCGGGGTGAAGCGGCCAAATATACGCGCCGGCACTGCCAAAGGTTGCGTTGGGTCATCGGAGGATGACGAGTTTCTCGAACTTCTCCGCCTGCTCTCCCTCCGGTGTGCGCACGCTCAACCTGTACACATAGACACCACGCCCTATGCGATCACCGAAGTCATCGCGTCCATCCCACTCCAGCCCCTCACTGCGGTAGCCCTCGCAGGCGAGTTGCCGGCCAAGGGTCTTGATCAGGCGACCGCTTACCGTGAACACCTGCACCTGCACGTCAAGTGTATTGCAGGGACGGTTGTGCTCAAAGAAGAACGAAGTGCGTGTGGTGAAGGGGTTCGGATAGTTCAACACGCGCTCCAAGGCGATCTCCGCCGAATTGGTCACAACGAACTCAACGGTGCGGTCGGCCGAATTATTGTGCGTATCCCATGCCTTCAACCGAAGGGTATGTTCCCCATCCGCGAGATCGCTCAGACGGTAGCGCACCTGTCCGCGCGTGTACGTGTCCAGGTCCGCCTCATACAGGTCGTTCAGCACGATGGCCTGTTCGGTGTTCTCGTCCACCACCGCCAGCAGGTCGTGACCGATGCTGGAGCCCACCGTATTGATCCCGTTCGCATCGAACAACCTCGCGAACAGGAGCGGAGACCCATCGGTGATGCCACCGCTCACGAAATTCTCATCGTTCATGAACAGGTCTATTTCAGGCCCCTGTGCATCCTCGGCAACATCCGTTGCCGCATCACCCACGAGGATGGTGTTATCATGGCCCACGGCGTTCATCGCTCCGTTCTCTGCATAGCAGCTCACCCGACCCGTGCCTACCTGGTAGTTGATGTCGCTCGGCACCACGAACGTGAGTTCGAACAAGCCCTCACGCACCGTGGCGCGGCCGCGGTAGATGGTGCTTTTGCGGGCCTTGAACGTGAACGGGCTGCCTCCATCGTTGGCGAGCGTTGATTGATCGGCCTCCTTGTCGAACACCGTGGGCAGCACCACCCCGTTGAAGTCGGTCATGGGCTGTCCGGAACCGTTGTCCACGAAGCCCTTGATGCGAACAGTGGCCAGGGCTTTCAAGGTATCGATGGGGGTGCCAAGGGTATCGGTCACGTCCGTGATGGTGATCCTGGCCCGCGGCATGGCGAGGCGCATGCTGGGGTCGCCGATGAGCACGAAATGGCGGTGGTTGGTCTGTGATCCGAAATTCGTGGACATGTACACCTTCGTCTCGCGGAACACATCGCCGAGCTGGGCTTCGCGCCCCAGGTCGTCCGTCTCCTCGAACACATGGTCGTAGAAGGACTGCGCCAGGTTGAAGTTCTGTCCGGAGAAGGCCAGCCGCGCAGTGGTCATCAGGCCGATGCCCCCTCCGGACGGGTTGAGCAGCACCAGCTCCCCCGCCGAGGTCCGCCCCGGGTCATCCCATCGCGTGAACTCGCAGGTGGCGGTCACGAAGAGCGGCAGGCCGTCCGAATTGGTCCACGCCGAAATGGTGCCGTTGTCCAGGAAGCGCTCGTGTGCCCAGCCAACCTCGCCTCCATGACCCACATAGTTCACCAGCAGCAGACCCTTCTGCACCTTGTCACGGAGGTCGGCATTCGCCTGTGAATACCGCTCACCACCCGGTGTCACCACCTGTTGGTAGGCATCCATGTACACCTTGTCCACATTGAAGCGGGGGTGTTCCGTTTCGATACGCCGGGCAAGGCGGTCGCTCTGCTCCATATGGATCACTCCCTCGAAGATGTCACCCTCCTGATCGTCCGATGCGAACAGCACATGGGTACGCCAATCAGGGATGCCACCCGAACCGCTCGCCGCGCAAACAGTGCCCGAAGCGGTGGTGAGCTGGAACCGGTCGTAGTTCAACAACTTGTTCACCACCTCGGCGGCCTGCGCATTGGTGGAGATGGGCAGCCGCCCCACACCGATGTCGAGCAGGTCGGCCGTGGACTCACCTTCAGAGGGGTCCAGGAGCCCGAAATAATCGTCCGAGACGTAGCACCTGCGCGGATCGATGCTCTCAGCGGACTGGTAGGTGGGAATGAAGTTCTGGTTGCTGCCTGCCTGTGAAAGGTTGTTGTACGAACCGTCGCCGAACAGCAGCAGGTGGCGCGGCATCTGCAAGGGGTCGCTGCCGGCGCGGTCGTAGAGCATGCGCATGAAGCGCTTGATCGCCGTGGCATCGCGCGCGCCACTGGAGAACTCGTTGTAGATCTGCTGCGGCGACACCAGCACCACGTTCAACCCCTCGGAGCTCCGTCGCTCCGCCAACCGTGCCGCCTGCGCGCTGAATTCGGGCGGGCTCACGATCACGAGGTCCACCGGGTTGGCCGTGGCGTGCAGGTCCTGGTTCGGCACCCGCGCGACCACGGTGGGCGAAGGGTAGTTCGCATTGCGGAAGGCAACGAACTCCCGAAGGAGCTCCCCGCTCATCCGGAAGCGCCGGTCGTTCCCGTTCTCCTCCAATGCAACATTACGCGGTTGCAAGGGGTCGGTGACATCCCACACCCGGTGCACGTTCTGTGCCTGTGCCAGCACCCATTCGAGCACCTGACCGGGCCCCTGGGAGGCAAGGTCCCGGAAAAGCAATTGGTCGCCGGTCATACGGAGCTCGCGGCGGCAGTTGAGCTCCAGGAAATTGAGCCACCCCACGGAAGTGACCGGGTCGAACTTGGTGAAGGACAATGACACGGGTACCGCGCTTCCGCTGGGGCTGAACGTGTAGGTGGCGCTCGCGGCCCGCGCGAGGGGCGAAGTGTTCACCTGCGATACACCTTGCACCGCGATGGTCTGCTGCAGTCCGCCGGAGGAGGTGACCGTGAAACTGCTGCTGTTGGAGAGGCCGTAGGTGCGACCCACCACGTTCACCACCAGGGTGGCATCGGCCCCGGGGACCAGGAACGGGGTATTGAAGTTGAAGTTGTAGCTGGTCGTGAGGTCGAACAGCTCACCCAGCCAAAGGCGGCCGGATTTCAGGAGGTTGGACTGCTCGCGCTCATAGAAATGCCTGTCGCTGAAACTGGTGACCACCGCGGTGGCCGGGTCTGTCGTGGTGGCCGCTGCACCTACGCGAACAGGTGCCTCCACGTCGATGCCCACGAAGTAGGACGCCGAATCCGAGTAGGTGTTGTACGTATGCACGAAACGACCGTTCTCCAACGCCCAATTGTGCGGGCCTGAGGCATAGAACAACAGGTGGTCACCGGGTCCGAAGCTGCCATCGCCACCATCCTCCACCTCAATGGCGTTCACCAGCAGGTCGGAGGGCCGCACCGGCGCATTGGTGAACGGAAGCAGCCCGAAATGATTGCCGTACACATTGAGGCGGTCGGAGGACACCTCCCCGTTCAATCCGCGGGCCGCCAGCTGCTCATAGGTAAGGCGGTACACCCCCTCACGCGGAACGGTCATGCGATACCACTCGCCGGAGGCCAGTTTGGAACTGGCCGGATAGTCACGCTCTCCGCCCCGTTCGGGGAGGCCCTGCACGTGCTCCACCGCGATGCGGTAGCTGACAAGCCGCTCAAACCGCCCCGTTACCGCATTGCGGCGCAAGGGCACCACGTTCACGGAACCGATGGTCCGCTTGCGGTAAAGCCCTACCCGGGTCCACACCTGGAAGGAAGCCCCAACGTGCTCCAGGTAGGTCGCGTTGGCCAACGCACCTTCCGCAACCTCGGCCACCACCTCATCCTGGAGAACGGCACGGATGTCCACCACGCCTGCCGGCAGGTCCATGCGCTCGGTCCGGAAGGGTAGGTTTCCACGCTCCTCATCAAATTGGGCACCCACCAGCTCCAGGGGCGACACGCCACCGCCCGCAATGGGGGGGCGGACACCCCCGGCGGGCTCCCTGACAGGTGCCGGGGAAGGCTGCAAGGGCACACCACCACGCCACTCGAGGACGCGCTCCGGTGAGCGTTGGGCGTGCAGCGGGAGCAGGAAGCAAAGCGGAATGGAGAGGAGTGCGGCGCGGAGGAACTTCATTCGATCATCAACAAGTTATCAACCGATCGGACCGAAAGTACTACCTTGGCCCTCACATAACGGAAACAACCGGGTAACGGCAGTGGTTCATGATCATTGTTCACTGGGATAAAGAACCGGAATGGGGTTGGATGCGTATACTTGGCGCCGGGACGAACGCCTTGATCGATCTGAGAGCATGATGGAATGGACCATTAGGCGAGGGGCTTTGTGCCTTGGAATGGCTGTGTTCATGGGCTTCGGTGCGCACGCACAGGACCCCCAGTTCACCCAATTCTATGCTAACCCGCTCTACCTGAACCCTGCCTTTGCAGGCACGGCGCGCTGCCCGCGGGTGGTGATGAACTACCGCAACCAATGGCCCGCGCTCACCGGCACCTTCGTGACCACCAGCGCGAGCTTCGACCAGCATGTGGACGGCATGATGGGGGGACTTGGCCTGCTCGTGATGCACGACCAGGCCGGCAAGGGCACGCTGAACACCACCACGGTGAGCGGCATCTATTCCTACCAGCAGGCCATCTCGCGCAGGTTCTCCATGAAGGTGGGGTTCCAGGCCACCTACTTCCAGAAATCGCTGGATTGGAGCAAGCTCACCTTTGGCGACCAGATCGATCCGCGCAGGGGCTTCATCTACCAGACCCAGGACGTTCCCCGCGGAGGTACGGTGGGCAACGCTGATTTCAGTGCCGGCGTGCTCGGCTACAGCGACGTGTTCTTCGTGGGCTTCGCAGCGCACCACCTCACCCAGCCCAACGAATCCCTCATCGTGGGCACGAGCAAGCTTCCCATGAAGATCACCGCGCATGGCGGTGCGGCCATCCCGTTGGGTATGAGCGGCAAGTATGGAGAGGCCAAGACCCGGATCTCCCCGAACATACTATACCAGCAGCAAGCCGCGTTCCGTCAGTTGAACATCGGCATGTACGTGGACCATGGACCCATCACCGCCGGGGTATGGTACCGTACGCGTGACGCGTTCATCGCCCTGATCGGCTTCCAGACTGAGAAATTCAAGTTCGGTTACAGCTACGATATCACCACGTCCAAGCTGACCACCGCCACCGCCGGCTCCCACGAGGTGAGCCTCCAATTGCAATTCAACTGCAAACCCAAGAAAAGGAGGTTCCGGGTAGTCGCCTGCCCCACCTTCTGAACCAGCAATACCGGAAGACCATGACCATTGCACGGAACCTCGGGATCCTCGCATCGGGGGCGCTCCTCTTCAGCAGTTGCCAGTTCGAGAAGAGCGGTGCCACCGGCTGGAACTTCAACGATTCCAAGAACGGTGGTTTCGAGAAGACCGCGTTCGAGGAACAAGAGACAGGGCCCGGGCTGATCCTCATCGAAGGGGGACAGTTCACCATGGGCCGGGTGTCCGATGACCTCAACCACGAGTGGGACAACATCCCGCGCACCGTCACGGTCTCCTCGTTCTATATGGACGAAGTGGAGGTGACCAATTTCTACTGGCTGGAATACCTCTACTGGCTGGACCGGGTCTTCTCCGCGGATTACCCGGAGATCTACAAGAAAGCCCTGCCCGACACCCTGGTGTGGCGCAGCAAGCTCGCCTTCAACGAGCCCTACGTGGAGTACTACCTGCGCCATCCGGCCTACCGCGACTATCCCGTGGTGGGTGTGAACTGGCTGCAGGCCAACGATTACTGTGCCTGGCGTACGGACCGGGTGAACGAGCTCATCCTCATCCGTGAAGGACTGTTCGAGCACTATCCCAACCAGATCAACGAGGACCACTTCACCACAGATGCCTA
>CAZLGY010000125.1:0-6954 GCA_964559165.1 uncultured Chryseobacterium sp. | reverse complement strand
ACGGGCATGGCCAGCACTTCTTCTGCGAAATCCCGGTACACCATGAGCATCTGGCGTGTTTCAGCCTCGGCCTCTTCGGGCGTAGCGTGACAGGTGTGCCCTTCCTGCCAGAGGAACTCGGTCGTGCGCAGGAACAGGCGCGTGCGCATCTCCCAGCGCACCACGTTGGCCCACTGGTTGATCAGCAGCGGCAGGTCGCGGTAGCTCTTGATCCATCCGCGGTAGGTGTTCCAGATGATGGTCTCGCTCGTGGGCCGCACGATGAGCTCCTCCTCCAGTTTCGCCTCAGGGTCCACCACCACCCCATGCACCGGATCGCTCTTCAGGCGGTAGTGCGTGACCACTGCACACTCCTTGGCGAAGCCCTCGACGTGGCTGGCCTCCTTCGCCAGGTAGCTCTTGGGAATGAACAGCGGGAAGTACGCGTTCGTGTGGCCCGTGGCCTTGAACATGTCATCCAGCGCGCGTTGCATGCGCTCCCAGATGGCGTACCCATGGGGCTTGATGACCATGCAACCACGCACGTCGCTGTGCTCGGCAAGGTCCGCCTTCAGCACCAGGTCATTGTACCATTGTGCATGATCATCCGCGCGTTTGGTGAGTTGATCCGCCATATCGACCCGTTGTGGTATTATTTTTGTTCCAGATGCAATGGCGAAGGTATGGCCTCGCCTGCGTATCGACCCGCCCCACACCCCAGACACCTGCCGCCATGAGAAGCCCGCTCCCCCTGCCGCTCCTGTTGCTCCCGGTACTGTTCCTGGTGTCCTGCGGGAGCATGCAGAACACCACCGCCGTGCGCGACGACGTGTACTTCATGCCCTCTGATGCGCCCGTGGCCGCCACCAAGCCTGCGCCGAGCCCCGAGGAGCAGGCCCGCATGGAGCCCGTGCAGCCCGGCGGGGAGGACTATTACGATCCCGGCGTGGCACGTGCCGAACAGCGACGCGGCTTCTATGACATGGCCTACAACGACCCCTACTTCTACAACTACGGCCGGTTCGGCTTCGGCACCCAGCTGGGCTGGCAGTCGGGCTGGAACGCACCCGGCTGGGGCATGGGGATGGGCGTGGGATGGGGCAGCGGCTTCGGGTGGTACGACCCCTGGATGAGCATCAACTTCGGCTGGGGCACGCCCTACATGGACCCCTGGGGGGGACCGTGGGGATGGAACCGTCCGTGGGGGTGGAACCGACCGTGGTACTACGACCCGTGGGGGCCCGGCCCCTATTACAGCCCATGGGGTGGCTGCTGGTCCTGCTACTCCCCGGTCATCATCGGCGGCGGCCGCCAGGTGGTGGTGCGCCCCCGCACCGGCCTCGGCGGCGGCACACGCACCGTGAGCGGATCACAGCCCCGTGTGGTATCGCGCGACCCCGCAGGCCTGCGGCCCGCATCACGCACGCCCGTGCTGCGCGAACAGCAGCGCAGCGGCATCTCCGCCCGTCCCGCCGGGAACCGCCCCCCCACCGACCGCGTGGCACCCAACACCCGCCAGGGTGAGCGCCAGCCCGTGCGCACCGAGCCACGGCGCACCATGCCCGCCCGCCCGGGCATCCAACAGGGACCGCCCACACGCAACGGTGGAGGTTCTGCGATGCCCTCACGCGATGGCGGTGGAGGCCGCAGCGGTGGAAGCCCGGGTGGTGGCGGATCCCGCAACGGAGGCGCCCGTCCACGCTGACCTCTGACCCCATGAACATGCGCAACGCCATGGTGGCCCTGACGGCCTGCACCCTGCTGGGGAGCGCCACTGCACACGCCCAGAACGAGGAGGATGCCCTGCGCATCGGCACCGTCCGGCCCGGCGGCACCGCGCGCAGCGCAGGCCTGGCCAATGCGTTCGGCGCCGTGGGTGCCGATCCCGCCGCCTTCGGCATCAACCCCGCAGGCTTCGGCCTCTACCGCACCAGCGAGCTCAGCATCACCCCCGTGGTGGAGGTCAACGATGCCGATGCCACCTTCTATGGCATCACCACCGGCGACACGCGCAGCCGCTTCGCCTTCAACAACATCGCCCTCATCATCAACGACCCGGCAAAGGCCGGCAGCGACTGGCGCAGCAGCACCTATGGCGTGGTCCTGGACCGCCAGGAGAGCCACAACCGGCGCACACAGGCGGTGGGGCGCGATGTGAACAGTACCTTCCTCGAAGGCCTCGCGCTCGACGCCGGGGGCATCCGGCAGGGCGACCTCTACGATGCCCTTCCCTTCACCTCCGGCCTCGCCTGGGAGACCTACGCGATCAACCCCGCCGGGGACAGCCTCAGCACCGTCTACTTCCCCGCGATCCCCTTCGGCTCGCCCACCGAGCAGCTGCATACCATCGATGCCCGCGGCGCCAACACGAGCACGGGCTTCTTCTACGCGGGCAACTACCAGGACAAGCTCTATGTGGGCCTCTCCCTGGGCATCGCCTCGCATCGCTACCGCAGGACCACCGTGCACGAGGAAACGTCGTTGGACGGGACCGTGGACCTGCGCACGGCCACCTGGAAGGAGGAGCTGAACACCACGGGTAGCGGCTTCCACGTTTCGGCGGGCGCGCTGGGCCGTGTGACCGAACGTCTGCGCCTGGGTGCCGCCTTCCACAGCCCGCAATGGATGCTGTTGAGCGATGCCTACCTCAGCGACATGGTCACCACCTTCCGTTCACCGGACTCGCTGGGCCGCGACCGCTACACCTCCGCCTCGCCTGACGGCATCTTCACCTACCGCGTGCAGACCCCGTGGCGGGCGGTGGCCAGCGCGGCCTATATCGCCGGCAGCAACGGGCTGGTGAGCTTGGATTACGAGTTCCACGACCCGCGCAAGGCCCGCTTCCGCCCGAGCGACCGCCTTCTGGACAGCTACAACTACAGGTTCGAGAACGATGCCATAAAGGCCAGCTTCGCCCCGGTGCACAGCCTGCGGGTGGGCACCGAATGGCGCTTCGGCACGTGGTACTACCGCATGGGATGGGCGCTGGCCACGGACCCCTACGCAGAGCAGGATGCGCGGCGCGGCTCTGCATGGAAGAACTATGCAGGTGGCGTGGGGTACCGCGACGACCATCTGGCGGTGGACCTGGGGGTGAACGTGGGCCTGCAACAGGACCGCTACTTCCCCTACAACGCTGCGCTGGTGAACAGCACTGCGGTGGACCGCCGCGACCTGCGGTTCATGCTCACCGTGAGCCTCCGTACCTGACCCGCGGAGCGTTGCACCCCGCCCCCTGCTGCGGCCCCTGGGACCGTGACCACGGCGAAGGACGGTGCTGTCCGGCAATGGTTGAGCCTCCACGCAGGTGAATGCGAAAGGCCGGGATCGCTCCCGGCCTTCACGATCGTTCCGTGATGGTGCTCTTATTCGCCCTTGACGCGGCCCACCACGTAGTCGTCCACCAGCACACGGCCGCAGTGCTCGCACACGATGACCTTCTTGTGGCTGCTGATGTCCAGCTGGCGCTGGGGGGGGATGCTGTTGAAGCAGCCACCGCATGACCCACGCTCCACGGCCACCACGGCAAGGCCGTTGCGCGTGTTGCTGCGGATGCGGTGATAGGCGCTGAGCAGGCGCTCCTCGATGTGCTTGGACGCGGCATCGCTCTGCTTCTGGAGCTCCTTCTCCTCCTTCTCGGTCTCTGCCACGATATCGTCAAGCTCCTTCTTCTTGAGCTCGAGGTCCTTCTGGCGCTCGTCCAGCTTGGCGCGGCTGGTGTCCACCACGGCGCGCTTGGCATCGATGACCACTTTGGCCTCCTTGATGCGCTTCTCGGCGAGCTGGATCTCCAGGTTCTGGAACTCGATCTCCTTGGTGAGCGAGTCGTACTCGCGGTTGTTGCGCACCTTGGCCTGCTGGCCCTCGTACTTCTTGATCTGGGCCTTCGCCTCCTTGATCATGTTCTGGCGGTCGGTCACCTGGCCTTCCACCTCACCGAGCTCCTCCTGCAGCTTGTTCAGGCGGGTCTGCAGGCCGGCCACCTCCTCCTCGAGGCCCTGCCCCTCCGGGGGCAGTTCGCCGCGCTGCACCTTGATGCGGTCCACCTGCGAATCGATATGCTGCAACCGGAACAGCTCCACGAGCTTCTCGGCCACCGATACATCGGCCTTGCTGATGGTCTTCTTCGCCGCAGCGGCCTTGGGGGCCGGGTCCTTCACGTCGGTCTTCGCCATTGGTCAGAAATGATGGATGGGGTCCGTGACATTTTCCGTCAAACGGACCGCAAAGGTAGGGAAAAGTTCCCTTAACCTGCGCTGGATCAGGTGCATGGTGAACTGCTCGCTGCCGTAATGCCCGATATCGGCCACCACCAGCCGCCCGTCCGCACCGAAGACCTCGTGGTATTTCACATCGGCGGTGAGGTACATGTGGGCCCCGGCCGCCTTGGCCCGGCCGATGAGGAAGGAACCCGCCCCGCCGCACAGCGCCACCCGCTGCACGGGGCGGCCCAGCAGCCGCGTGTGCCGCACCACCTGCAGCCCGAACACCTCCTTCACCCGGGCCAGGAAGGCCTCTTCCGGAAGTGCTGCGGGCAGCTCGCCCAACAACCCCGCCCCCACCCCCTGGTGCTCGTTCGCCAGCTGGACCAGGTTGTACGCCACCTCCTCATAGGGGTGTGCGGCACGCATCGCCGCAAGCACCGCACGTTCGTGCGCCACCGGCACCAGCACCTCCAACCGCACTTCGGGCCCGCTGTACCGCTCACCCACCTGACCCACGAAGGGCTGCGCGGTACTTCCGCCACGGAAGGTGCCCGTACCGTCCATGGTGAAACTGCATTCGTCGTACCCGCCAACGGCACCTGCGCCGGCCGCGAACAGCGCGTTGCGCACCACTTCGACGTGGTCCCTCGGAACGAACACCACCAGCGTGCGCAACTGGCCCGGCTTGGGCTCCAGCACGCGCACGCCGGTGAGCCCCAGGCGTGAAGCGATCTCACCGTTCACCCCGTCCAGCACGTTGTCCAGGTTGGTATGGAAGGCGTATAGCGCGATGCCGTGCCGGACCGCCGCAAGCAGCGTGCGTTCCACATGGCCCCCGCCGCTGAGGCTCTTCAACCCGCGGAAGATCACCGGGTGGTGGGTGATGATGAGCCCGCAACCCAGCCGGGCCGCCTCCTCCACCACCTCCTCGGTACAATCCAGGCATACCAGCGCACCGGACACCACGCTTTCGGGGTCGCCCACCTGCAGGCCGCAATTGTCATAATCCTCCTGCAGGGATCGGGGTGCCCAGGCTTCGAGGGCGGTGGTCAATTCTTTGATGCGCATCTTTCGCCTTGGAATTTCGTTCCCGCAAAGTACGCGATGCTGCTCCGAAGGATCCTCTTCGCCCCTGTCACCCTGCTCATCGGCATGGCGCTCGCCCTGCGGCATGCCCTGTATGATGCGGGGTTGCTCAGGCGCTCGCGGCCGGCCGTTCCCACCATCGCCATCGGCAACCTGGCACTGGGCGGCACCGGCAAAACACCCATGCTCGAACTGCTGCTGCGCACACTGCCCGGCACCGCACCCGTTGCCACCCTCAGCCGCGGCTACGGTCGCAGTGGCACGGACCGCCACGAGGTCCTCGCGGAGGATGGCCCCGGGCGCAGCGGCGACGAACCCGTGCAGGTGAAGCGCAACTTCCCCGCTGCCCGGGTGTTCGTGGGCGCCGACCGCGTGGCCGCCATCGCAGCCATCGAGCGCACCGTTCCCGACCTGCAGGCGGTGCTGCTCGACGATGCCCTGCAGCACCGTGCGCTCGATGCCAGCCTCACCATCCTGCTCACCACCTGGCAGCGCCCCTACTGCGACGATGCTTTGGTGCCGGCGGGCCGACTGCGCGACCTCCGGTGCCGCGCCGCTGCCGCACAGGTGGTGGTGGTGGGCAAATGCCCGGCATTGCCCGACCCTGCGCAGCAGCAGCAATGGCGTCAGCGCCTGGGGCTGGCCGGCCCCCAGCAGCTCTTCTTCGCAGGCATCGACCACGAGCCGCCCCGCATGGTGGACGGACGCCCCTGGACGGGCGATCCACGCGCCGCACAGGTGCTGCTGGTCACGGGCATCGCCGATCCAGGCCCCCTGCTGGCCCATGCCCGTGCGGTGTTCGGTGCGGTGGAGCATGCACCCTTCGCGGACCACCACGCCTTCAGCCCGTCCGATGTGGAGGGCCTCGCGGCGCGAATGGCTAAATTCGCGGCCGGCCCGAACATGCTGGTCACCACGCAGAAGGATGCCGTGCGCCTCCTTCCCCTGCTGCAGGGAACTGCGTGGAACGCCATCCCGGTGGCGGTGATCGGCATGCGGACCGTGATCCTGAACGAACCTGAACGCTTCGCCGACCTCATCCGCCGCCATGTTGCAACGCATCCAGCGCATCGCTGAACACCTGAAGAAGGCCACCGGAGGCTTCACCCCCGAGACCGGCATCATCCTGGGAACCGGCCTCAGCGGGCTTGGCAAGGAGATCGATGTGCAGTACACCATCCCCTATGGCGACATCCCCGAGTTCCCCGTGAGCACCGTACAGGGCCATCCGGGGCGCCTGCTCTTCGGGCGGCTCGGGGGAAGGTCGGTGGTGGCCATGCAGGGCCGCTTCCATTTCTATGAGGGTTGGACCATGGACGAGGTGGTGCTGCCCGTGCGGGTGATGAAGTTCCTCGGCATCCAGCGCCTCTTCGTGAGCAATGCATGCGGTGGCGTGAACCCCGCCTTCGAGGTGGGCGACCTCATGATCCTCAACGACCATATCTGCCTGTTCCCGAACCCGCTCATCGGAAAGAACCTCGATGAACTGGGCCCCCGCTTCCCGGACATGAGCGAACCGTACGACCACACCCTCATCGCCCGGGCCAGGTCCATCGCACAACAGCATGGCATCCCCGTGCGCGAAGGGTGCTACGTGGGCCTCACCGGCCCCACCCTCGAAACGCCCGCAGAATACCACTACGTGCGTGTGATCGGCGGTGATGCCGTGGGCATGAGCACGGTT
>CAZLGY010000124.1:0-6978 GCA_964559165.1 uncultured Chryseobacterium sp. | reverse complement strand
ACCAGAACACTTGGGGGCTGATCACGTTGCAGGTCATCATGGCCCAGTAGCTCCACCAGTAGGGGCCGGTGGCGCGGTTGATGAAGGCGTAGCTCTCGTACTCCACGCCGCTGTACCAGCTGATGAAGAGCTCGGTGATGTACGCCACGCCCACGATGGAGCCCGTGACGATGATCACGATGTTCATGTACTCGATGTGCTTGATGGTGATGTAGCTCTCCAGCTTCATCACCTTGCGCATCACCAGCAGCAGGGTCTGCACCATCGCGAAGCCGCTGAACACGGCGCCGCTCACGAAGTAGGGCGGGAAGATGGTGGTGTGCCAGCCGGGTATCACGGAGGTGGCGAAGTCGAAGCTCACCACCGAGTGCACCGAGAACACCAGCGGGGTGGCGATGCCGGCGAGCACCAGGCGCACCTCCTCGAAACGGGTCCATGCCGTTGCATTACCGGTCCAGCCGAAGCTGAGGATGCCGTAGACCTTCTTCATGCCCGGGCTTTTCACCTTGTCGCGGATGGTGGCGAAGTCGGGGATCAGGCCGATGTACCAGAACACGAGCGACACGCTGAAGTAGGTGCTGATCGCGAACACGTCCCAAAGCAGGGGCGAGTTGAAGTTGACCCAGAGACTGCCGAACTGGTTGGGCAGGGGCAGCACCCAGTAGCTCATCCAGATACGGCCCATGTGGATGCCGGGGAAGGTGGCCGCCATGATCACGGCGAAGATGGTCATGGCCTCCGCGGAGCGGTTGATGGCCATGCGCCAGCGCTGGCGGAAGAGCAGCAGCACGGCGCTGATGAGGGTGCCGGCGTGGCCGATGCCCACCCACCATACGAAGTTGGTGATGTCCCAGGCCCAGTCAACTGTTTTGTTCAGGCCCCACACCCCGATGCCCTTGCTGAGCAGGTAGAGGATGCAGCCGGTGCCATAGGCGGCCACCAGGCTGGCGATGCCCATGAGGATGTACCAGCCCTTGGGGGCCTTGTTCTCGATCGGCCCGACGATATCGTTGGTGATATCGCCGTAGGTCTTGTGACCCAGGATGAGCGGTTGTCGGATCGCTGCTTCTGAATGCATGGGGTCCTGGTCGTTCTTAGGCGTGATGGGCGGCGTCCTCCGCCAGGTTACGCACCTTCACGAGGTAGTTCACATTGGGTTGCACGCCGATCTCCTCGAGCATGTGGTAGCTGCGATCGCTGACGGCCAGGCCGCGCACCTTGCTGCCCTTGTCGTTGAGGTCACCGAACACGATGGCGCCCATGCCGCAGGCGGCGCTGCAGGCGGTCTCGATGTCCCCGTCCTTCACCGGGCGGCCCTCCTTCTTGGCGGCCAGCTTGCCGGCCTGGATGCTCTGCACGCACATGCTGCACTTCTCGATCACGCCGCGTGCACGCACCGTTACGTCCGGGTTCAGCACCATGCGGCCCAGGTCGTCCCATGCGGGGTTCACCTCGCTGAACTTGTCGGTGACATAGTTGAACCAGTTGAAGCGGCGGACCTTGTAGGGGCAGTTGTTGGCGCAGTAACGCGTGCCGATGCACCGGTTGTAGGTCATCTGGTTGAGACCCTCGTTGCTGTGCGTGGTGGCGGCCACGGGGCATACCGTTTCGCAGGGCGCGTGGTTGCAGTGCTGGCACATCACCGGCATGAACACCACTTTCGGGTTCTCGCTGGGCACCTCCATCTCCAGGTACATGCCGATCTTGCCCATGTCCTCCGCCTTGGCGCGCTCCTTGGTCATGTCGGAGCTGAAGTAGCGGTCGATGCGCAACCAGTGCATGTCGCGGCTGCGGCGCACCTCGTCCTTGCCCACCACGGAGATGTTGTTCTCGCTGTTGCACGCCGTTACGCACGCACCGCACCCGGTGCAGCTGTTGAGGTCGATGCTGAGGCCCCAGCGGTGACCGACACCCTCCACCGGATGCTCGTCCCACAGGTCGAACTCCAGCACGGACTTCTTGTCCTGGGAGTTGATGACGCCATCGCCGTTGACATCCTCGTGCACCGCCAGTTCGTGCGGGTGGTTGTAGGCGCGCTTATCGCCGCCCTTGTAGGTGGCCACCGAGGTCTCCTTCACCACGCTGTGGCGGTCCATGTGGGTCAGGTGGGTCTGGGTGAGACCCACGGGATACGTGCCGCCGGTGAGGGTCACGCTGACGTTGAGGACCTCGTAGTGCTGCGCACCACCGGCCCAGTTGACCATCGGGTAGGCGTTGCGGCCCACGGGATTGAAGTTGCCCTCGTGGTCGGTGACGCAGGCGGCTTTGCCCACCTTCTCGCCATTGGCACCGCGGCCGTAACCGAGGGCGATGGCGATGGTGCCGGGCTTCTGGCCGGGAGCGGCCACGGCGGGCAGGGTGATCTCGGTGTTGCCGACCTTTACGGTAACGAGGCTCGCAGGCGCCTGCTCACCGAGGTACATGTTAAGGCCGAGCTTCTTCACATCCGCCGGCGCCATGCACACGCAGTTGTCCCACGTAAGCTTGGTGAGCGGATCGGGCATCTCCTGCAGCCAGGGATTGTTGGCGTGCTGGCCGTTGCCGATGGCCTCGGTGGTGTAGAGCACCAGCTCCCACTCGCCAGCCCCGGCGGCGGCGGCCTTGGCCTGCGCGGCGGCGGCGGCCAGGTCTGCGGCAGCCACAGGGGCAGGCTCCGTCACGGCAGCAATGGCCGCAGTGGCGAACACCCCGTCGTGCAGGGCCTGGTGCCAATCCATGCCGGCCGCGTTGGTGGCCCAGGTTCCGCGGATGAAGTCGTGGTAGGTCTCCGCGCTGCCGCTCCAACGCAGCAGGCTCTCCTGCCATTGGCGGGTGTCGAAGAGGTTGCGGATGGCGGGTTGCGCGAAGGCGTAGTGGCCCACCTTGGGCTGGTGGTCGTTCCAGCTCTCCAGGTAGTGGTGGTCCGGGCAGGTCCAGGTGCACAGGCTGGCGGTCTCGTCCGCGTAGCCACTGAAGCTGACGCTGAGCCCCACCTTGCCAAGGCCGGCCTTGAACTCGGCCGCGTTGGCCAGGCTGTAGGCGGGGTTGACACCTGCGATGAGCAGGGCGCCCACGGCACCGGCGTTCATGTCCTTCACCAGTTGGGCGACGGCCGCATCATCGCCCTGCTTGAACCAGGTATGGCCCGCAAGGTCGATGGTGGTGCCGTAGTTGCCGAGCATGCTGTTGATGCTGTTCACCAGCACCTGGACGCCTTCGTTGTTGCTTCCGGAGACCACGAGGCTGCGGCCCTTGGCGGCCACAAGGGCCTCGGCGGCAGCGGTCATCGCTGCATCCACCGCGGCATTGCTGCCACCCACAGGGGCGCCACCCAGCTTCTTCGCGATGTGGTCGTGCAGGCTGATCACCGCCAGGGGCAGCTCGCTCTGCTTCATGGGCACGCGCACGTCGGCGTTGGCGCCGGTGAGGCTCATACGCGCCTCGAACTGGAAGTGCTTGTTCATGGCACCGTCCGGATCACGGCGGTTGGCGTATTGCCAGCTGTGCTCGGTGGTACTGCCCCAACTGCTGAGGAAGTCGGCGTCGATGCTCACGATCACATCAGCCTTGGTGAGGTCGTAGGAGGGCATCACCCGCTTGCCGAAGCTCTTCAGGTTGGCACCCGTGAGGCCACTGTAGCTGATGGTGTCGTACTGCACATGCTCCACCGTCGGGAAGCTGGCCTTGAGGGCCTCCACGGCACGCTTGGTGCTGGGGCTGATGATGGTGTTGGTGAGCACCACGATGCGCTTGCCTGCCTGTGCGGTGGCGGCGAGCTGGGTGCGGATGGCACTGTCCGCATCGGCCCAGGTGGCGGCTTCGCCCTTGGTCGTGGGGGCCTTCAGGCGGGCGTTGTCGTAGAGTGACAGCACGGAACTGTTGATCCGCGCGTTCACCGTACCCTTGCCCACCCGGGGGTTGTGGTTGATCCCGGAGCGCGTGTTGCCCTTGATGTGGATGGGGCGCCCTTCGCGGGTCTTCACCAGGATGCTGGCGAAATCCTCCCCGTCGTAGAAGGTGCTGGCATACCAGTTGGCCACGCCCGGGGTGATGTCCTCGGGCTTGTTCACGTAGGGGATGGACCTGATGACCGGGGTCTCGCAGGCGGCCAGGGTGGCGGCGCCGATGGAGAAGCCCAGGAACTTCAGGAAATCTCGGCGGCCGGTGCTGGCGCCTTGGAAGTTCTTGTCACCCAGCACCTGGTCGATCGCCAGGTCCGTGGGGAACTCGTTCTCCCTGCCTTTGATGATTTCGGGTGCCTGATGCAGGTCCCCGAGATCCGTCCAGTATCGCTTGGTGCTCGACATGCGCAGCGCGGTGTTCTTAGTAGTGGCACTTGGCGCATTCCCAGCCACCAAGTTCCTTCACAGTGATCTTGTCGTCCTCCAGGTAGTTCTTCAACTCCCGCTCACCGAGCTTGGAGTCGTGCAGGCGCTTCATGGTCTCATCGTAGTAGCCGTTGCCCGCCATCTTCACCTCTTTCTGGTTGTGGCAGTCGATGCACCAGCCCATGGTGAGCGGAGCCCACTGCTCGGCCACGTCCATCTTTTCATCGATGGGGCCATGGCACTCCTGGCACTCGATCTTGCCCACGGCCACGTGCTGGGCATGGTTGAAGTAGGCATGGTCGGGCAGGTTGTGCACCTTCACCCACTTCACGGGTTCCTCCTTGCCGGTGTACTTCTTGGTGGTCACGTCCCAGCCCACGGCAGCGTAGATCTTGGCGATCTCCTTGGTGCCTTCGGGGCTCCGGCCCTCCTCCACCGCCTGGTGGCAGTTCATGCAGATGTTGGTGCTCGGGATGCCGGCGTGCTTGCTCTTCTCCACGCTGCTGTGGCAGTACTGGCAATCGATGGCCAGGTTGCCGGCCTCCACCTTGCCGGCGTGGAGCGTGTGGTTGAAGAGGATGGGCTGCTCGGGTTTGTAATGCTCCACTTCGTCGCCACCGTACACACCGATGACCCAGGCCGCGTCCCAAAGCTTGAGCACCAGGAAGACCACGAGGAACAGCCCGATGATGCTGGCGAACGCCTTGTTGTTCCATGCCCAATGGCGGATGGCGCCCAGGGTACCACGCTCCGGCTCGGGGGTGCGCCCTTCGGCTTCGGCAACGGCCTGCGACAGGCCCTTGCGAACACCACTGAGGCTCATGGCCACCACCAGGAACAGGAGGCCCAACACCAGCAGCCAGGGCCACGCGGGACCGGCGTCACCGGGGCCTGCGGCAGGCGCATCGGCAACAGCGGCACCACCCTTGGGCGCGGGAGGTGTGTAGTTGTCCGCGTAGTACAGGATGGCATCGATCTCCTCGTTGGTGATGGCCTGGGCGGTCATCACGCTCTTGTTCCACTTGGCGAAGAGGTCGTTGGCGTAGGCGTTGCCGGTCTTGAGGTAGTCGGTGCTGTTCTTGACCCAGGCGTAGATATCGCCTTTGCCCTCCCAGCGGGCGCGGGCTCCTTTGAGGGCCGGACCTGTGAGGTCCTTGTCGGGCTTGTGACAGGAACCGCAGTTCCCTTTGAACAGCTTCTCGCCCTTGTCATACAAGGCCTGATCGGCGGGCTGGGCCTGCGCGGTGGCGAAGGCCAGGGTCAGGATGAGCGCAAAGGCAGCGTGGAGAAGCCCGGTGGAACGTTTGGAAATCCTTGCTACAAGCGGCATTCCGAGCAGTTTTGGAGGGACGGAGGGTCCCGTGGACCGGCGGCAAAAATACACGGCGCATCGATCGCGTTGCAGGCGGATGGCACGGTTGCCACACTGGTGTCACTATTTAGAATTGGTCTAAAGAACAAGCCGGTCGAGGCCAGCGGGCGGATGGCACACGGTCCGGGACCGGTCCGGCCTACTTTTGGCAGCGGAAACGGCCATGCGAAAGTTCCTCTTCCTGCTGCTGCTTGCACCCTGCTGTGGTCTGCCCCTGGCGGCCCAGGACAGCCTGCCTGAGCGCACCGTTCCGGCGGTGGCGCGACCTGTATGGCGGGGCCCGGGATCGGTCAGCTACTATGAGGACCCCGATGTGACCCGCACCATGGAACGGTTCGTGGAGGTGAAGCACGAACGCAAGGGGTACCGGGTACAGATCGCGCTGGGCGACCGGCGCACGGCGGAGGACACCAAGCGCAGCTTCCTGCAGAAGCACCCGGACACACCCGCGTACATCAGCTGGTTCGCCCCGAACTTCAGGCTGCGCGTGGGGGACCTGCGCACCCGCCTGGAGGCGGAACACCTGCTGCAGCAACTGCGGCCGGAACACCCCGGCAGCTACATCGTGCCGGACCTGATCGAGCCCCCGCGTGTGGTGGAAGCGGAGGAGTAGGTAGCCCGACCCAAAGGAAAAAGGGCCGTCCCACCGGAGTGGAACGGCCCTTCATCGTTCAGCGCTGGTCGGGGGATCAGTCGGCGAGGGTGCGCTTCACCTCCACCATCTCGAAGGCCTCGATGGTATCCCCGTTCTTGATGTCGTTGAAGTTCTTGATGGAGAGGCCGCACTCATAGCCGTGGGTGACCTCCTTCACATCGTCCTTGAAGCGCTTGAGCTCGTTGAGGTCGCCGGTGTAGACCACGATGCCATCGCGGATGAGGCGCACCTTGTTCTTGCGCTCGATCTTGCCGTCGAGCACGTAGCAGCCTGCCACGGTACCCACCTTGCTGATGCGGAACGTTTCGCGCACCTCGGCGGTGCCGGTGACCTTCTCCACCTCCTTGGGCGCGAGCATGCCCTCCATGGCCTGCTTGATCTCCTCGATGGCGCTGTAGATGATGGAGTAAAGGCGGATGTCGATCTCCTCGGTCTCGGCCAGTTTGCGGGCGCCCGGGGTGGGCCGCACCTGGAAGCCGACGATGATGGCATTGGAGGCGGTGGCGAGCAACACGTCGCTCTCGGCGATGGGACCCACGGCCTTGTGGATCACGTTCACCTTGATGCTCTCGGTGCTGAGCTTGAGCAGTGAGTCGGTGAGCGCTTCCACGGAGCCGTCCACGTCGCCCTTCACGATGAGGTTG
>CAZLGY010000123.1:0-7021 GCA_964559165.1 uncultured Chryseobacterium sp. | reverse complement strand
CGCATCGCGCATGCGGCGATTCACTGGTGGCCCGGTTGAAGGCTCTGGGGGCTGAGGTCATCGAGCAGACCGGGGAGGTCTCCATCTACACCGGCGCACGCCTGCCCCTTCGCAACATCCTCGCGCGCTTCCAGCCTGCCGCGAAGGACCGGATCCTGTTGCTGGCGCATTGGGATACGCGTCCCTTTGCCGACAAGGACGATGAGCGCCGCAACGAACCCATCGATGGGGCCAATGATGGGGCCAGCGGGGTGGGAGTGCTGCTGGAGGTGGCACGCCTGGTGGCTTCCAAGCAACACGGCCCCGGTGTGGACATCCTGTTCACCGATGTGGAGGACCACGGACAGCCCAGCGGGGCCATCCAGATGGATGCATCGAGCATGAACACCTGGGCACTGGGTGCCCAATACTTCGCCAGGAACCCGCCTGTGCCCGGCTACACCGCCCGCTTCGGTATCCTGCTGGATATGGTCGGTGCACGGGGTGCCCTGTTCTACCGCGAGGCCCTGAGCATGCAGTTCGCGCCGGCCGTGGTGAACAAGGTGTGGCGCACGGCGGCGTCCATCGGGCACGGCGACCGGTTCGTACAGGAGACGAAGTACTTCGTCGGCATCGATGACCATGTGCCCATCAACGAGCAGCTCCGCATCCCCACCATCGATATCATCCAGTACGATCCTGCTACGCAGGCCTTCGGCCCATTTTGGCACACCCACGATGACAACATGGACGTCATCGACCGCGAAACACTGCGGGCCGTGGGTCGCACCGTGCTTGCGGTGGTCTGGCAGGAGCGCTGACCTGCGCAGGCAGCTCTCCAAGGATGCATGGATGCTGCCCGCTGCCTGCGCTCCAGGGGGCTTAGTTTCACCGCACCAACATCCGGTACCATGAAGAAGCTTGTTGCGCCGTTGTTCCTGCTGCCCCTCCTGGCGGGCGCACAATCCCTCGTCTCGGACCAACCCCAGATGCGGACCGCCTACCTCGAGGACTTCACCGGACTGCATTGCGGGTATTGCCCGGAAGGACATGTGATCATGGAAGGCCTGGAGGAGCAGCATGGACCGCGTTTCGTGACCGTGGGCATCCACGCAGGGCCTTTCGCGGCGCCATCGGCCGGTGAACCGGACTTCCGTACCACCGCCGGAACGGCCATCGATGCCCACTTCACCATCGGCGGCTATCCTGCCGGTGTGATCAACCGCCACCTCTTCAACGGTGCCGATGATCTCGGTCGTGGCGCATGGGAAGGTGCGGTGGCCGAAATGCTTGCACAACCCTCACCGGTCAACCTCGGCCTTGCAAGCACCTTCGATGAAGCGTCGCGCGAACTCACCGTGACCGTGGAGCTGCTCTACACCGGCGACAGCCCTGCGGGCACCGACTTCATCAGTGTGTTGGTGAAGGAGGACCACATCGTTGCGCCACAGACCGATTACGGCCCCTCCGGCAACCACACGGCCTACGACCATATGAACGTGCTGCGCGCCTATGTGACCGATACATGGGGCGAAGCCGTTACCACCACCAGTGCCGGGACCTCAGTGCTACGCACCTACACGTACACCCTGCCCGCTGCGTGGAGCGCAGCCAATTGCAAGGTGGTGGCATTCGTCAGTGAGGACCGCACCGAGGTCTACCAGGCGCGGGAGGTGAACGCCATCGGGGGCACGACACTGGTCATCGGCGACCTGGCCACCACGGGCCCCACCTTTGCCGCAGCTGATGCTGGCGCAGGCCACGTGTTCGGTACGCAATTGACCAATGCCCTGGGTGCAACGGCCACGTACCAGGCCACCCTCACCGTGGTGAACGCGCCAGCCTCCTGGAGCGCGGGGCTGCAGGTGAACGGTGTACCCACAGCGGATCCCGCGACGATCGAACTTGCTGCGGATGCGGATGCTGTTGTGGGTGTGGCGGTGCTGCCCGGCACTGCGGCGGGCATCGGCACCTACCGGCTGCGCATCGCATCCCTTGAGGCACCCGATGCACCGGCCCTTGAGCAGGAGTTCAACGTCATCAGCGGTGTCACGGACCTTGTGGTGACCCATACTGGGGCAGAGCCATGGGAGCCGATCTACCTCAATGGCCTGAGCGATGCGGGCAACGGGGCCTTCACGGCCACCAGCAAGGATAAATTCGTCCGGTTCGGACAGGAAGGTGCCTTGGGGTCTGTTCTCAACCTGTACCTCAACGTCAGCTGGACCTTTCCAGCCCTGACGGACGATGAGGTGGCCGTGTTACAGGCCCACATGGATGCCGGTGGCGATCTCATGATCGCCGGCCAGGACATCGGCTGGGACAATAGCGGCGCCACCGGAAGTTATGGCACCCCCGTTACACAGTCCTTCTTCACCAACTACCTCCATGCGACCTACGTGGCCGATGGAAGCACGGCCAACAGCTCCGTGAACTTCTTCGATGCGGATCCGGTGTTCGGTGCCCTGCCCAACACCACCATCGCCAACGTCTTCAACAACAACACCTACCCGGAGGAGATCACGCCCATCGCTCCCGCTGTGGGGATCTTCCATTACACCACCAATGTGAACAAGATCGGTGGCCTCCGGTGCGACAATGGTACCTACAAGGTGGTGTATTTCGGTGTGGGGCCCGAGCAGCTGGCCAATGCGTCCACCGGCCGTGCGATGATCACCCTCAGCCACGACTGGTTCTACGGGACCGTGAGCGTGGAGGAGCTGGATGCCGCTTTCCTTGGCATGGGTACGCTGTATCCGGTCCCGGCTGATGCACAGCTGACCGTTCCGGTGGAGCCCGCCGCGGGGATGTTGCAGCTGTTGGTATTCGATGCCATGGGTCGCAGTGTCCTGGAGCAGCAACTTCAAGCGGGCTGCGACCGCGCCATCGTGGACGTCGCACCCCTGCACAACGGCACATACCGGATCGCCTTGCGCAACGAGCAAGGGCTCGGTCAGGCACGCAGCTTCGTGGTCTTGCGTTGATGGTCGTCCGGTGGATGCTGCAACGGGGCGGTCCATGGGCCGCCCCGTTGCATTGGTGCCCGGCGGTTATGCAGAACATGAATGAGGGCAGGGAATTGACACTGCCCCTTGTTGCGGGTCGCTGCTTACGGTCCACATGTCCCGTTGCCCCTGCGGCAGAAGCTGGGGCATAACCGCTGCATGCGGTTCACATGGACCCGGTCGCAGGGCGTGGATGTGCCGCCTCTTGCAGACCCCGGACCGCGCTTGTGTTCAGCTGCCTGGCCGCAGAGTGGTGCCCATGGCAGCGCTTCCGGGCAGAAGCATGCTGCTGTTCGTACCGTCCAGGTCCGTGATGCGCAGCAGGTAGAGCTGCTCGTTGCGCAGTCCACCTTGGAGCATTCCTCCACCGTCAGGAACGGAACCGGATGCCACCAGGCGTCCGGACAGTTCATGGATGGTCCAGGGCACGGCATTGCGCACACCGCCGAGCCACCATTGCCCGTCCCCCATGGCGGTCAGGAACATCTTTTCGGCGCCCCGCGCAGCGCCGGCCACCACCACAGCACTGGTGGTCTCGCGTCCGTCGCTGTCGATCTGCCGCAGGCGGTAATAGCCGATGCCAGGCAGGGGCCGGTCGTCCTTGTGTGCATATTCCAGGGGCACCACCGAATTGCCGGCACCGGGAACCCGTCCGATCTCATCGAACCGGATGCCATCGCTTCCCCGCTCAACCACGAACGTCTCATTATCCTGTTCGGAGGAGGTGGTCCAATGCAACATCACGTAGCCATCGTGGGGATGGGCACTGAGGTCGGTGAGCGTGATGGGCAGGGGGCTCAGGCAGTCGCCGACCAGGATGGAACGCGAGTTCACGTTCGCGATGGGGCAGGCACCATCATCGCCCTGGATGAACACGTTGGCGGGGAGTGCTGCGGGCGAACCGGTCCAGCACAGGCGTGCTACGGCCGGGTTGGTGCCGGTGACCGTGAAGACGGCACCTGGCAGGAGCGCCGTGGCGTTGGAGGTCACCTCGATCACCGCGTTCGGGTTTCCGTCGGAGAAGACCATGTCAACACAGAAATTCTGCCCCTCACACACCCCCAGGCTGTTCGGCCCTGATTGAAGACCGGGCGTAAGGTTGGTCAAGTTCGAGGAGGATGGCGGACTTTCATCACAGGTGATCACTACGAACATCAGGTCCCGCATCACCTTGCCGATAACCTGGCCGAAAGAGTTGAAGGTTGTCACTTCGATCACCACCACGTACCTGCCGGTAAGCAGCGGGGTGAAGTTGAGCTGGCCCGTACCTGCCACGATGCTGATGCCCTGAAGGGGCGAGGTTCCCGAAAAACCGGATGAGTAGTTCACCGGGGTCGGGTTCGGTGGGGTGAAGGTGTTGAACCGTGCGGGCACCAATGCGAAGGACATCAGGTTGCCGTCCGGGTCCGTGGCACCGGGGTTGTACGATACGGGCTGCCCGATGCACACATAGGGGATGCCGGAGTCCACGAACACGGGTGAACGGTCGCATACCCCGGTCTGGTGCTGCACGGTGGCCACGGCGTAGGTCCCGGGTACGTTCTGCAGGTTCACCATGGTATTCCGGCAACAGATGAACCACTCCACCTTCCAGGGGCCGGTGGTGCATGGCGACAGGAAGAGGGTGACCTCGTAACGGTATTTCCTGAAGCTGGGCAGGGTGCCCCCCTGGCACGAACTGTTCTCCAACTGGGTCGGGCATAGCTGGGAGACCTCCTGCACCCCGCCAGCGATCGGTTGCAGGTTGTTCAAGGTGAAGGTCACACCGCAGGCGTTCGAGAAATACAGGCTTTGCCCGGTGATACCGAAACCAGCACAATCCAGGTACAGGTCGAGGAAGATCTTGTACTGGTTCCCGGTCTGGCAGGCATAGGTGATGCTCGCTCCCGAAAAATGGTCCGAACGGGCTTCCATGGCACCCAGCAATGCCAGCGCGAACAGCCATGCACGGAGCACACCGCCGGTGGCCCGCAGCCAACCGCTACAGGGTTGTGTAGATGTTCCCGAGGACATGCGCAACTACTCCGAGGACGAAAGATATGAACAAATGGTGGCTTCGGCAAATCCGGACCGCCCGCCTGCTCCGTTCTGCCGGGCCCGCCTTCGGGAGACCTATCTTGGGACCCATGTCCCAGCCAGGTTCCGCGTCCGGGCTCGAACAGGGAGCACCAACCCCGCCATCCCCGGTGGATGACAAGCGCCTCTTCCTGCTTGATGCCTATGCACTCATCTATCGCGCCTATTTCAGTTTCATCCGGGCGCCCCGGGTGAACAGCAAGGGCTTCAACACCAGCGCCGCGTTCGGCTTCACCACCACGCTGCTCGACCTCATCAAGCGCGAACAGCCCACCCATATCGCCGTGGTCTTCGACACCGCGGCTCCCACCGAGCGTCATGAACTACTGCTGGATTACAAGGCCAACCGCGAGGAGATGCCCGATGATATCCGGAGCAACGTGCCTTACATACGCCGCATCATCGAGGCCTTGCGCATCCCGGTGCTGGAAAGCGATGGCTATGAGGCGGATGACGTGATCGGAACCCTGGCGAAGAAGGCCGAGGCCGGAGGCTACATCACCTACATGGTCACCCCTGACAAGGATTTCGGGCAGTTGGTCACCGACCGCATCATCATGTACAAGCCCGGGCGGGGCGGCGAACCTCCCGAGAAGCTCGGCCCCAAGGAGATCTGCGAACGCTGGGGCCTTGAGCGTACCGAACAGGTGAAGGACATCCTCGGCCTCATGGGTGATGCAGTGGACAACATCCCCGGCATCCCCGGCATCGGTGAGAAGACCGCCATCAAGCTGGTGCAGCAGTTCGGCAGCCTCGAGGGTGTGCTGGAGAATGCGGACAAGCTCAAGGGCAAACAGCAGGAGAACGTCATCGCCTTTGCCGAGCAGGGTCGTTCGAGCAAGCTGCTTGCCACCATCAATGTGACAGCCCCGGTGGAACTGGACCATGATGCGCTGCACCTGGACCCGCCGGACAAGGACAAGGTATTGGAGGTCTTCGGTGAACTGGAGTTCAAGACCCTTGTGAACAGGGTGCTGGGCAGCGATGCCAATGGTGCAGGGGAGGAGCCCAGGTCGGGTCGGCGTGCCAAGGTCCCGGTGACCGTTACCGGCCAGGTGGACCTTTTCGGCAGTGCCGACGACGGGGCCGGCCATGTGGCGCTTACACAGCTGGCCACCCTTGATACCGTTCCCCATCGGTATATGCTTGTCCGCACCGATGACGAGTTGCACATGCTGGCGGCCCGCCTGCAGGAGCAGCCACGGTTCTGCTTCGATACCGAGACCACCGGTATCGATGAACGTACGGCCGAACTCGTGGGCCTTGCCTTCAGCTGGAAGGCGCACGAAGGCCACTATGTGCCCGTGCCGGAGGACCGCGACGCGGCGCAACGCATAGTGGACATCTTCAAGCCCGTGCTGGAGGATACCGCCATTGGCAAGGTGGCGCAGAACGCCAAGTTCGACATCCGCATGCTGGCCCGCTACGGGGTGGAGGTGAAGGGGCCGCTCTTCGATACCATGGTGGCGCACTTCCTGCTGAAACCGGACGTGTCCAAGCACGGCATGGATTTCCTAAGCGAGACCTACCTCGGTTACCGGCCCATGCCTATTGCGTCCCTCATCGGCGAGAAGGGCAGGGGCAGGGTGCAGCGGAGCATGCGTGACGTGGATGTGGAGCTGGCGAAGGAATACGCTGGAGAGGACGCGGACATCACCTGGCAGCTTGCCGGGAAACTGGAGCCGCTGCTGCTCCAGGAAGAGGTCACCGACCTGTTCACCCGGGTGGAGATGCCGCTGGTGCATGTGCTGGCCGACATGGAAACGGAGGGCATCCGCATTGACATCCCCGCCCTCAAACAGTTCAGTGTGGAGCTGGGTGCCGAACTGGTCCGACTGCAGGAGGCCATCCACCAGGCCTGCGGCATGCCTTTCAACATTGACAGCCCCCGGCAGTTGGGTGAGGTGCTCTTCGAGACCCTCAAGTTGGGCGGCGACAAGGTGAAGAAGACCGCCAAGACC
>CAZLGY010000122.1:0-7212 GCA_964559165.1 uncultured Chryseobacterium sp. | reverse complement strand
GCCGCCGAAGGCATGGACATCGATACCAACGGGGTGATCAGCGGGTTGAGCTGAGGGGCCTCAGGCATCCTGCCTGTGCTGGCACACTCCGGCCTCTTGGTACCTGACCGCCGCCCTGCGCTCACTGCTTCACCACCCTGCCCGTGCGCACCGCACCATCCGTGCCCTGCACCACCACGGTGTACACGCCGGCGGGCAGTGCATCGGTTTCGAGCACCAGTTGTGCGGCCCCGTTGGCAGGTTGGTGGTGCACACAGCGGCCCGTGGCATCCAACAGGCGCACTTGGTGCATGGGCCCTGCGGCGGCGAGCTGCACACGCTCCACCGTGGGGTTGGGGAAGAGCGCATCGGCGGGCAGCGTGGTGGCCGTGAGGCCAGTGCTGCCACCGGTGTAGAGCACCGCGCCGCCGGGTATGATGTTGTGGCCGCTACCTGGCCCGATGTTGCCGGGGGTGACCGTGCCGTAGTAGGTGGGGCCGAGCACATACGGGAAGGCCGGTTCCATGCTGGCCTCCAGGGTCACGAAGTAGGCGTAGGTACCGGCGGGATATTCGGGTGTGACGCAGAAGCGGCCGTTGTGCACATCGAGGTCGCCGCTGCCGGCCACATAGGCGTAGTCCTCCAGGTAGGCGCCCAGCGGGTATTGCGTGTTGATGGCGGGACCGTACTGGCTGGCGGGCAGGGCCGTTTCGTTGGGCAGCGTGGTGCGGGCGGTGATGGTGCGCAGCTGGTAACTGCTGCGCATGCGGACAATGCCGCCGGTGCCGTCCGCTTGGGCATGGCCATACGCGCCATAGATGGGGTACCCGTCGAACGCATAGCCGATCAGGTCGCTGTGCTGCGTATCGTCCAGGTGGTCATACAGGCAGTTGGGCGTCACGTGGTGATGATATTCACCATTGGGAGCAGGGTGCCCGAGGCAGTCATCGAAGCTGATGCCCTCCCACACCAGGGCATTGCGGTTCCAGATGCCCTGGTTGTTGTAGCTCATGCCGTCCCTAGCGTTGAAGATGCTCACACCGTTGCGCCATACGCCGATGTGTCCCAGTGGCGTGTTCACCAGTGCGCCGGTATTGGGCACAGGGTTCCGGGTGATGCGGAAGCAGAAGTCCTGGTTGGCGGGCTGGTTGGGGTTGGCCGTCCAAGGCCCGATGTCGTAGCCGGGGATGCAGTTGCCCGTCACGTACACATCCGTGCTGGTGTAGTGTACGCTGAGCACATTGCTGGCGATACCACCGAACCCGGTCTCGTTGCCGGGATTGATGATCCACGAGGTGATCTCCGGTGTTTGGGCATGCACAGGAAGAGCGAGCAGGCGAAGCAGGAACAGGATGGTGGGACGCATTTGCGTTGGACGTTACGGGGAGGGGGAGGTTTGATCGGGCCTCTGTGCGATGGAATGCTGTGCCTTAAGAGAGAGGTGGGGTCTGGCTCACCGATGCATTGGGCCGCCATCCCCGTTCATCCGCGCTGAAGTCGGGCCGCAGGCGTTCCACGAAGTACATCTGCACCTCGCCCTTGCCTTTGATCCTGATGGGGCCGCGCGGGCGCACCTCGATGTAGTCCATCACCTGGGCGTAGACCGGTCCGCTGATGTTGAGCAGGCCCGCCTCGCCATTGCTCTCCATGCGGCTGGCCACGTTCACGGTGTCGCCCCAGATGTCGTAGGCGAATTTGCGTTCACCCACCACACCGGCCACCACCGGTCCGCTGTGCAATCCGATGCGCACGGGCCATTCTTGCAGGCCTTTCGCGCGGCGTTCGGCGTTGCTTTGTTCAACCGCCTCCAGCATGCCCAGGCCCATGAGCAGGGCGTTCAGCGCGTGGCCGTCGGTCGGTTCCGGAAGGCCTGCGGCGCACATGTAGGCGTCGCCGATGGTCTTGATCTTCTCCAGCCCATAGCGCTCACAGAGCTGGTCGAAGAGGCGGAAGAAATGGTCCAGCTCGGCCACCAGCGTGTCGCTGTCCATGCGGCTGCTGAAGGTGGAGAACCCCTTGAAGTCGCTGAACAGCACCGTGCAGTGTTCGTAGCGGCGCGCCTTTGCACTGCCCTTCTGCTTGAGCTCCTCCGCGGTGCTGGCCGGCAGGATGTTCAGCAGCAGGCGATCACTGCGGTCCTTTTCGCTCGCCAGTTCGCTGGTGCGCTGCACCACCATGCGTTCCAGTCGCTCGCGTTCGCGTCGCAGGTTGCGCTCGCGCACGCGGACGGACCCGAGGACCAGGAGCAGCAGGCAGGCGCCGCCACCGATGCGGAAGCCGTTGGTCTGCCAGAAGGGTGGCGCGATGCTGAAGCTGTAGCTCACCGGCACCTCGTTCCAGATGCCGCTGGCATTGCGGGCCATCACCTTGAAGCTGTAGTCGCCCGGAGGTATGTTGCTGTAGGTGACGCGCTGGGTGGCCGTGATGTCCGACCAGTCCCGGTCGTATCCCTCCAGCATCCACCGGTAGCGTACCTTCTCCGGATAGGCGAGGGAGATGCCGGCGAACACGAACGTGAGGTGGTTCCTGTCGTGGGGCAGTTCCAATCCGTTCGGAAGGCCATTGCCTGCAGTGCCTGTGCACCAGGGGGACCAATCGGGGTGCTCGTAGAAGAGCTGCAGGTCCAGCAGGTGCGTGGCGGGTGGCTGCGGATCCTCGATCACCGCGCGCGGCTCGTAGCGGATGGCACCGCGCACCGTGCCGAACCACAGGCTGCTGTCCGTGTCCAGCAGCACCGCACCGGGCAGGGTCTCCAGGCCGATGAACCCATCCTCCGGGCCGTAGGCTGTAATGTCAAGGACCTGCTCCTGCAGGACGTCCAATTCGACGAGATGAACGCCGCGCTTGGTGCCAAGCCACAGGTTCTCGAAGGCATCCAGCAGGAGCGCTTCAACCGCGAGGCTCTCCAGGCCATGTTCGAGACCATAGCGTGTGACCTTTCCGTCCAGCACATGGAACAGGCCCTGCTCCTCGCTGCCCAGCCACACACCACCTTTGCTGTCGCGGACCACCGCGTTGTACATGATGGCGGGCGCCGGCAGCCGCTGCGGTGTTCCCTGGGCGGAACGGATGAAGGCCCCGCTGTCGGTGGCGAAGCAGGTGGCCGTGCTGTCGGTGTGGAGCGCGGTCACATTGCGGACCGGGATGCCGCTGCGGGCCCAGGTCCCATCGTACATGCGGTATGCACCCTGGTCGGTGCCTACATGCGCGCTGCCGTCCGGGGCCAGTTCAATGGCATTGATGCGGAGGGGCATGCGCGTGCCGGGCAGTTGGACGGGTTCGAAGCGGTCCACGTTCCAGCGATGCAAGCCGTGCATGTTGGTGCCCGCGAGCAGGTAGCCCTGCGGATCTTCGCCCAGGGCGGTGATGAACAGGGAGGGCAACCCTTCGGCCCGTCCCAGCTTCCGCATGGCGTGGCCGTCGTACTGGCTGATGCCGCCTCCCTGGGTGGCGAACCACAGGAGGCCTTCGGGGCTGCGGTGGATGGCGCTGACGATGCGCGAGCCGAGCCCATCGCGTTCGGTGACGTACCGGAAGGCATCGCTGGTGAATTTGCTGATGCCACCGAAGCCGGTGCCGGCCCAGATGCCCCCGCTGCGGTCGCGGTGCAGGCAGCGTACGAGGTCGTGGCCCAATCCATTGGCTTCGGCCATGGTGGTGAGCTCCGGCACTCCGCCGCGCCTGGTGATATGCACCAGTCCCGCAGGAGTTCCCAGCCAGAGCGCGCCACCGGGAGCGCGCAGCACACTGATCACCACCGGATGCGGCAGCAAAAGGGGTTGGAAGCCCGTGTATCGCGCCGCTGGTGGCAGCGGGCGCAGTTGCCGGTCGAGCTCGAGGTATCCATCGCTGGTCCCAAGGATGGTTCCCAGGCTGTCGGACCAGATGCAGAGCACACGCCTTCCGCGCAGTTCGCCTTGCAGGTCCACCGCTTCCCAGCGGCTGTCGTTCCAGCGGAAGAGCCCGCTGTCGAGTGCGGCGAGCATGGTGCCGCCGGCCTGTTGCGCCAGGTGGTTGATGCGCATGGTGGGGAGGCCTAGCACGCGCTCCGTGATACTACGGGTGACGGTGTCCACGGACCAGATACCGCCACCACGGCTGGCCATCCACAGCGTGTTGCCGGCACCCGGCAGCAGCCGTCTTACCGGGAACGCTGGCAGCGGACCGCGGGTGTGCCAGGAGGTGAACCGTCCCTTTTCCCAGCGGCCGATCGTGCCGTTCTGGAAGCCGACCCAGAGCAGGTTCCCGCCGGTGGCATCACGGGCGGCCAGCAGGGCGGTGGCATGCCTGCCGGGGGCCAGGGTGTCCCGGTCGAACGCTTCGAAGCGCGATCCCTGTCCACGTGCAATGCCGTTATCGGTGGCCACCCAGAGGAACCCATCGGCATCCTCGGCCACGGCGTTCACGCTGGCGCTGGCCAGTCCCTGTTCGAGGCTGTAGTTGCGGAGGTCGTACTGCTGGGCTCGGAGGTGGAGGGTGGAGCAGAGCCCCACCAGGACCGGGATCGCCGAGCGCCACATGCTGCGAAAGATAGCCGACAGTGATGCAATAGCCGTGCCGGAACGCACTGGCATGGGGCTGTGCCGCGCGCATGGCCGGGGCGTTCGGGGCCATGCGGTGTTCCAGGATCATCGTTCCAGCACCCGGAACTCCACCCGCCGGTTGATCGCCCGGTCGGCCTCGGTGTTGTTCGGCTTCAACGGCTTGGTCTCGCCGTAGCCCTTCCAGGTGAGGCGTTCCTTGTCCACCTTCTTTTTCAGCAGGTGTTCCACCACGGCCTTGGCGCGGTCGTCGCTCAACTTCAGGTTGTAGGTGTCCGAACCCTGGTCGTCGGTGTGACCTTCGATCTCCACACGCAGGAAGGGGAAGTCGGTCATCAGGTCCACGAGCTTGTCCAGTTCCGGTTCGTAGCCGGGCAGGAGCGTGGCCTTGTCGAATTCGAACTGCACATTATCGAGCCTTACGCGGGTGCCCACGGCGGGTTCCACCTGGTGGATGTCCACGGTGGTGCTGCTGATGTGATCGGGTACCACGGGGCGCGGCGGGGGCGGTGTGCTGACCCCGGGTTTCGGGGTGAGCGCGGTGCCTGCGGGAGCGATGCGCACGTTGACGTCATCGATGAAGTAATAAGCCCCCCGCTCTCCGTCGGGCTGGCGTTCGTGGCTGGTGGCATCATCGCCGTAGAAGTTCCCGATGAGGAGGAACTTCTCGCTGCCGGTCGCCTCGAAGACGCCACGCACCTTGTGCCATCCACCCGTCACCGCGCGTTCCTCGTTCACCTGCGGGGTCAGGTACAGGGGCAGGCAGTCGCGTGTGCTGATGGGCGTGTCGGTGAAATGCATGCCGATGTTGTTGCTCGCCTCATTGCTCCGCACGGCGCGCAGCACCCAGCATTCGGCGATGTAGCGCACACCGGGCTTGAGCGGTTCGGGCAGTTCGGTCTGCACGTATTCGTGCCAGAAGGTGGGGGTGTTGCCCTTGCCGTAGATCTTGATGCCCACCATGCCATTGCCGCTGTGGGTACCTTGCTTGCCGTTGCTGTGTTTTTTCGGGTGTGCCCAACAGGTGGGGTCCAGCGTGGTGCTGAAGTGGTCCGGCGTGGTCTGTGTGGGCGAGCTCCATCCCTTCACGGCCGCATTGAATTTGGCCGCATCGGTGGTCCATGCGCAATAGGTCCGCTCCACCTCTTCGAACCCTGGGTTGCGAACGAGGTTGGGCATGGTATCGTTCGCGAGCTTCCGGTCGAGGATGTTCTGGGCCCGGAGCACGGTGGGCGCGAGCAGCAGCGTGGGTACGGTCAGCAGGAGCGTGCGGTGCATCATGGGAGCAAAACTACCGGGTGGGGGATGGGGGTGGCATGCAATGACCGGGCCGGGTTTGAACAGGCGGTGGTTGGGAGCGTGGGTGCTGGTGAGGGCCCTTGCAATGCGATGGTGGACCCCTGGTCGGATGGAAGTGTGCACCTTGCGTGCTGTGCGGTGACGGGGAAGTTGTCGCCCAACGGAGTACCATGCGCAAGGTGTTGGCGTTGATCAAGGAGAGCCTGACGACCTCGGAGGGGACGGATCACACGGGCATGGATGTGCGGAAGGCCATTGTGCTGTTGAGCATCCCGATGGTGTTGGAGATGGGGATGGAGGCGGTGTTCGCCTTGGTGGACATCTTCTTCGTGAGCAGGTTGGGCGAGCATGCCATCGCCACGGTGGGGTTGACCGAGCTGCTGTTGACCCTGGTTTACTCGGTGGCGTGGGGGGTGGGCATGGGCATCACCAGCGTGGTGGCCCGACGCACGGGCGAGAAGGATCCGAACGGTGCGGCGGAGGCTGCTGTGCAGGGGGTGTTGATCACGTTGCTGCTGGGTGTGGTGCTGGCCGTGCCCGGCCTGTTCTTTCCCGGGGCGCTGCTGCGTCTGATGAACGCGGAACCTGCGGTGGTGGCCATCGGCAGTGACTATGTGCGCATCATGTTCGGGAGCAACGTCATCATCCTGCTGCTGTTCGCCATCAACGCGATCTTCAGGGGCGCAGGCGATGCGGCGATCGCCATGCGTACGCTGATACTGGCCAATGGCATCAACATCCTGTTGTGTCCTCTGTTGATCCACGGGGTGGGGGCCTGGGATGGCCTCGGTGTTACGGGTGCGGCGCTGGCTACCGCGATAGGGCGTGGCATCGGCGTCGCATACCAGTTCTCCCGGTTGTACTCAAGGGCGGGGCGTGTGGACCTGCGTGGACTGCCGGTGCGCTTTCAACCGGGGGTGATGTGGACGATCGTGCGCGTGTCGCTCGGGGGGGTGGTCCAGTTCGTGCTGCCTTCGGTGAGCTGGATGTTCCTTGGTTCGATCGTGGCCACGTTCGGCAGCGCGGCGACGGCGGGCTACACCGTGGCGGTGCGGATCATGCTTTTTTCGCTGCTGCCTTCGTGGGGCGTGGCCAACGCCGCCAGCACGCTCGTGGGACAGAACCTGGGTGCAGGCCGACCCGATCGGGCGGAGCGCTCGGCGTGGTTGTGCGGGCACTTCAACATGATGTACCTGGTGGCCATCGCCTTGGTTTTCTGGTCGTTCGCGCCGGATCTGGTGGGCGTTTTCAGTGAAGGGGCTGAAATGGTCGGCTATGGTGTGGCCGCCTTGCGCACCGTGTGCCTCGGCTACTTCTTCTACGGCTACGGCATGGTGCTGGCGCAGTCGTTCAACGGGGCGGGTGATACGATCACGCCCACCCTGATGAACGC
>CAZLGY010000121.1:6444-7553 GCA_964559165.1 uncultured Chryseobacterium sp. | reverse complement strand
TTGTTCTCCTTCTTGCCCGCCTTGAGGCCCGGAGCGCCTCGCTCCACCACGAAGGCGGTCATGCCTTTGCTGTCCAGCAGCTCGCCCGTGCGGGCGATGACCACCACCACATCACTGCTCTTGCCATGGGTGATCCAGCACTTGGTGCCGTTCAACACCCACTCGTTGCCTTCCTTGCGCGCCGTGCACTTCATGCGCATGGCGTCGCTGCCTGTGTTGGGCTCGGTGAGGGCCCATGCGCCGAGCCATTGGCCGGTGGCGAGCTTGGGCAGCCACTTGCGCTTCTGTTCCTCGTTGCCGAACTGCAGGATGTGGCCGGTGCACAAGCTGTTGTGCGCGGCCACACTGAGGCCCACGCTGCTGCACACCTTGGCCACCTCCACGATCGTGGTGATGTACTCGAAGTAGCTGAGGCCCGCGCCACCGTACTCCTCCGGCACCAGCACACCGAGCATGCCGGCCGGACCGAAGTGGTCCTTGAAGAGGTCGATCGGCAGGTGCTGGGCCTCGTCCCAGTCCATCACATGGGGGCGCAGTTCGCGTTCGCACAGGTCGCGCACGGCCTGCGCGATCATTGTCTGGTTCTCGGTGGTATGGAACTCCATGGGATCAATAGGTGGCCAGTTTCAGTACGGGCGCCTCGTAGGTGCGCAAACGGTCAACGCCGGACAGGAACGATAGTTCGATGAGGAACGCGAAGGCCGCGGTGCGCCCACCCTGCATGCGGCTGGGCGCGGCGGCAGCGGCGGCGGTGCCACCGGTGGCCAGCAGGTCGTCGCGCACCAGCACGCGCATGCCCGGCCGCACCACACCCTCGTGCATCTCGATGGCGGCGCTGCCGTACTCCAGGTCGTAGTGGTAGCTCACGGTGCGATAGGGCAGCTTGCCCTTCTTGCGCACGGTGATGAAGGGGATGCCCAGGCGCATGGCCAGCGGAAGACCGAAGAGGAACCCGCGGCTTTCCACCCCTGCGATAGCATCGAGCGGGGTGCTGCGCAGGGCCTCGGCGAAGCCTTCCACGACGGCGCTGCAGAGCGGGGCATCCTCCAGCACCGGGGTGATGTCGCGGAACAGGATGCCCGGCTTGGGGAAGTCGGGCACATCGCGGA
>CAZLGY010000121.1:0-6434 GCA_964559165.1 uncultured Chryseobacterium sp. | reverse complement strand
ACCGGCTGGATGCGGCTCATGCAGCGGTCTCCCGGATGGCGGCCTTGATGCGTTGTTCCAGAGCGCTGTTCACTCCACGGTGAGATAGGGCGCAAGTTTACGGAACATGGCCTCATCCACGGCCGCGCAGGCACGGATATCGGCCACCTGCCGGAAGGGTCCATGCTGGGTCCGGTAGGCGATCAGCGGCCTGGCGACCTTCCAACCGGCATACGGGTGTGCCGCCAGTTGCTCCACCGTGCAGGTGTTGATGGGCAGGCGCCGCACAATCAGGGTATCGATCACCAGCAGTTCGCCCAGCCGTGCGAGCGCATCGGGCTTGTCCTTCAGCACATACACCTCGGCGAGCTGGTCCATGCTGCGGAACCCGCCCAGCTTGTCGCGGTACTTCAGGATGCCGCGCGCGAAGGCCGGGCCCACGCCGGGCAGGGCCACCAGCTGGGCGCTGTCGGCGGTGTTCACGTCCACGGCACGGCGCACGGGTCTTGCCGGGCGGACCGCGTGTTCATATCGGTCGCGGTCGGTGGCGGTCCGGCCCGCACCGGGCTCCCATCCCGAGCGTGCACCACGGGGCGGATACGATTTGTCACGGCGAACATACCGGTCCCTGGCTGGCATGCTGTCCGGCAACAGCACGTGGGGCAACAGCCGTTCCACCTGCTCCTTGCGCAGGCTGTACATGCGGCCGAGGTCCTGTTTGCTGCGGAACGTTCCACCCTTTTCGCGATAGCGTTCGATGCCATCCACCTGACGTTCGGTGAGACCCAGGCGCAGCCAATCGGCGCGTTCGATGCTGTTCGGGTCGAAATCGAACAGCTCCACCGCCGACAGCTGCGGTGCGCCGCTATCAGCGCGGGTGGCCAGCCAGGTGTCCACCTGGTCACGATAGCGCCCGGCATCCAACAGCACGGGCCGCCCCCACCATTGTTCGTAGACCGCCCAACCGAAAAGCAGGGAGGTGATACCGATGAGCACCAGCATACCCCGGCGCTCTCCCTGGTGCAGGCGGAAGAGCTCCTTGAAGCGTTCCGTGCCGGGATCGCGCAGGGCCATGGGCTGGCTCAGTCCGGATCGTTCTCGCTGTAGCTGTCGGGCTCGGGCTTCGGGGGCGCGGTGAAGACCCGGTAGAAGAAGTAGCCCGTGATGGCGATGACGCTGAGCTGCGTGAGCACCATGAGGAGGAGGGCGGAAATGTTCATGCGACTGTGGTGCTGGAGTTCTTCAGGCGACGGTTGGCTGCCACGTAGACCAGGAAGGCCAGCACGCCGAAGGTCAGCAGGAGGATGACACGCGCGAGATTGGTGTAGAACAACCGGTCCTGCAGGCGGGTGATCTCCGCTGCATCGGTCGCAGCGGCCAACTGCTGGTGCAGGCCGGTATTGGCGATGGTGCGCACAATGGAACTGTTGTCCAATTGCCAACCTCCGCCGCTCAGGAGGCTGGACATGGCACCAGACCAATCGTTGCCTGCCGGGGTCACGAGGGCCCCCACGAACACCAGCAGCAGCATGGCCGGTGTCACGTACTTGATGATGAACCTGTACACGGTGGGCACCTGGAGGTCAGACCCGGACATCAGCTCCTTCCACCCCCTGTCCATGCCGAACACCCAGGCGAAAAGGACGGTCTCGGCCAGCGCGAAGACCACGAGCGCAACGGTGCCTGCCCAATAGTCGTATTCATCGAACACGCCGTGCTGGTAGAAGATCACGGTGGGCATGCCCAGCAGCAGCACGATGAGGCCGAAGGTCCACGCGCCCTTCACGCGGCCCCAGCCGAACTCGTCACGCATGAACCCCATCCAGGGGGTACCCATGGCGAGCGAGGAGGTGATGCCTGCGAAGAACAGCAACCCGAACCACATCACCCCGGCCGCGGCGCTCAGGAAGGGACCCCATTTCTCGAACAGGAAAGGCATGGTCTGAAAGGCCATGCCGAAGCCCGCGTTCTCCTTCACCCAGTCCAAGCCAAGGTATCCGGCGGCGATGGGGATCACGATGAGGCTGCCCAGCACCACCTCCACGAACTCGTTCATGAAGCCGGCGCTCACGGCGTTGAGGGCGATGTCGTCCTTGCTGCGCACGTAGGCGGCGTAGCAGTGGATGGTGCCCATGCCCACGCTGAGGGTGAAGAAGATCTGCCCGGCGGCGGCCAGCCACACTTTGGGATCGGCGAGGCTGTCGTATTGGGGCGTCCACAGGAAATTGAGGCCGTCCCACGCACTGGCGGCTGGCACTTCGGCACTGGCACCGCTGGTGCCGAGGGTAAGACCGCGCAAGGCCAGGAACACACCGAAAATGATGAGCAGGGAGGCCACGCGAAAGGATCCATGTATTGAGCAGCAGGCACAGCACATAGAACACCACCGCCTCATAGGGGATGCCCGTGTGGCTGTGTCCGATGTCCACGTATTGGATGAAGAACTGGGCCACCTGGCTCTGGGACAGCCCATCGAAGGTGCCCACGATGCTGTGGAACACGTAGCTCATCGTCCAGCTCTCGATGTAGCAGTAGTATGCGGCCACCGCGATGTTGGTGAAGATGCCGAACACGCCGAAATACTTCCAGAAAGCGCGCTTGGTCATGGTATCCAGGATGAAGGGCGTGCTGTGGTTGTTGCTGCGCCCCCCGAAGCGGCCCATGCTCCATTCGATCCACAGCAGCGGGATGCCCATGAGCAGGAAGCAGATGAGGTACGGAATGATGAAGGCACCGCCCCCGTTGTTCACGGCCTGCACCGGGAAGCGCAGGAAATTGCCAAGCCCCACGGCGTTGCCGGCCATGGCCAGGATCAGTCCTACCCTGGTACCCCACGATTCCTGTTGACCCATGTGCGCTGCGTCGATTTTTCCGGGCCAAGATAGAATTTCGCCGCTACGCGCTCCGGCGTGCTTCCTGGTCGTGCCATTGGCAGGCTCCGCCCATCCGTTGGCATCAGGCGTTCGCGGCCTGCAACTGGGCGGCCAGCACCGCCAGCCCTTCCTCGAAGCAGCGAGGCGCATAACCAAGATCACGGCGGGCCTTTTCCAGGATGAATCCCGTGCGAGGGGGGCGTTGTGCGGGCTGGCCCAGCGAACCGCTCTTTACGGGCGTCACCACGGATGTGTCCAGGTGGAAGAAGCGGCCCACGCGCTGCACCAGCTCCAGGATGCTCATGCCATCGGGACCGCTGAGGTGGTAGACGCCGGTGGCGGCGCGCTTGGCGATGCGGATGCAGCCATCGGCCAGGTCCTCCGCCAGGGTGGGCATGCGCCATTGGTCGTCCACCACCTTGATGGGTTCACCCTTCTCGAGGGCGCTCTTGGCCCACAGCACCACATTGCTCCGGCTCAGCCCCTCGGCGATGCCGTAGACGATGATGGTGCGCGCAATGGCCCATTTCGCCAGACCGGCGTCCTTCACAATGCGCTCGCTGTCCAGTTTGCTATGGCCGTAGATGCTGAGGGGCGCGGGGTCATCCTCCTCGCGGTAGGGCCCGTTGCGGCCGTCGAAGATGAAGTCGGTGCTGAGGTGGATGAAGTGGCTGCCGTGGCGCTTCGCGGCATGCACCAGGTGTTCGGTGGCCGCCACGTTCTGCAGGCGGCAGGCCGCGGGGTCGAGCTCGCAGGCGTCCACGTTGGTCATCGCCGCGGTGTGGATCACCACCTCGGGCCGCACCGCATCGAACACGGCATCCACCTCCGTGGCCACGGTGATGTCCAGGGGCCGGTAGTGCGCGCCCAGCGGCTCCGGGGTGCGGTCGACGCCGCGGCTGGTGGCGATCAGCTCCACCTCCGGGTCGTGGCGGAGCGCAGAGACAAGCTTCTGGCCCAGCAGCCCGTTGCTGCCGGTGATGAGGATGCGCATGGCACAAAGATCGGGTGGCAGGCTTTTGGCGAGGCCGTCAGTCAACTTCCGATGTTCTCGAGCCGAGATATTAACGGTTTGCGGCTTGGCGCAGTGGCGGATTTTTAGCACAAAAATTCATTCGAGGCACTGCACCTGAATTTACCGCAAAACTGTCATACGAAGCACTGAAAGCCAAATTTATCCAAACCGATGTTAGCAGTAGTTTTTTTTATTTATTATTTGTTTATATGCACCGTCCCAAAGGTCAATACGCTTTTTAAGAGATTCGATAGTTGCTTGTTCCGCTTCTTTCCAAAATTCATCTTCTGTGCCGCAAAGGTTTGATGTCATTTGCAAGGCAAGATGGCTATGATGGTCTCCGTCAACCTCTATGTGTCTTTCAAGGTAATATTTGAAAATTGAAATGGTGTTAGGAAAGTTTTTATGTATGTCATTTACTATTGAAACAAACATCCCCGGTATCAGGTCTTCACGACCAAATGTGAAAATTGCAGATTGTAAATAGTCTTTATTACTTCCAATAATTTTGAATGTAAATTCAACAAAGTTACGGGCTTCTTTCGGTGTCTCTGAAGCTTTAAATGCCGCATTAAAGTCACCTGTAATTTTTAATACTTCTATAAATTTTTCAATTTGAGAAGTGTCCGAACCGGACTGTTGCATAGCATCCAAATAGAGTTCAAAATGACTTTTTCTGTTACCAAAACTGTCAACGTCAGATTCTTCACCAACAACTATTTCATTGATAAGGTGTCTTGTGTCTGCCGAACCTTTTGGAAACCAAGGGATGGAAGTGCAAGTCAGATTGTTTTGCAGAGTCTTTAGCAATGACATAAAGTCCCAAACTGCAAAAACGTGATATTGCATAAAAAAATTTAGGTCGTCAATGTCCTTGATTGCTGAATAAACTTTGTGATTAATAATTTGCTGCCTTAAAGGCTCAATCACTTTTTTAATTCTGTCTAAATTTTCGTTCATATTTTGTCTGTGTCGTTTCTCTTACAATTACTGCTAACTGCCTGTATACGCAACGCCTGCGTTTATTCCCGCTCTCGCCACACTCCTTAATACCCTCACGACCAGCTTTGTTCATTTGCTGTCGTTCACCGTCGGTGATCCCCCTCACAACTCCCACACCGTGCTCCGCTTTCGGAAGGGCTGCTTGATACGCTCCTTGTGCTGGAGGATAAAGGCCATGATGAGGTAGGACACCAGGTGGAGGCCGGCCGTGACGAAGCTGAGGTAGATGAACGAGAGGCGCACCTGTTCGGCCTTGATGTTGAGCCGCTGCGCCCACCACGCGCAGACACCGAAGGCCTGCCGTTCAAAAAGGGTCTTGATGCGGTCGATCATGTTCCGGATGGCTTGCACCCTGAGCTGCCTGCGAAAGCTACACACAATAATACGGATCCCTCAATCGCGGACACACCGGATCATGTACCCGTTCGCCGGATCCTCGTGGTAACGCTCCAAATGGGCGTTGTTGTAAAGCAGGCGCCGCGCATATTGGGGGTCGGCTACACTTGTCCCGATCTGGTCACGCGCCCACAGCCATGCAGCACTGCCGAAGGAAGTGGAGAAGTTCCCGGTCATAAAATCCCGTGTCGGGTTGGGGAGGATATCGAGGCCGGCAGCATTGTCCGCGCCGGTGTTCGGCGAGGTCCATACCAGGGTACCGAACCGCTTGAGCTTTCCGCCTGCCGATGGGCTCTCCACCGGTACGGTGATGTCGCTGACCGCACCTGGGTCCAGGAACAACGCCAGGGAATGCCATTCGGCATCCGTGGGTACATGCCAGCCCGCAGGGCATACCCGTGGCTCCCGGGCGGCGGCGCCGTTGTAGATCACCCCCAGACCGGCGTTCGCAGGGTCGTTCTGCCAATAGCAGCGGGCCGGATGGATGTTGTACCACCAGCCCCCCTGCCCCTGGTTCTGCGTGACCTCGGGAATAAGCGCACCGTCCCGGTAATGGGTGGTGCGCAGGTTGGAGGCCATCCACTCCTGACCATTGTTGAGGATCACGGACGGATAATGGTTGCCGTCCACATCATCCACGCCCGGCCCCACCTGGTAGAGATCGAACGTGGGTGTAGGATCCTGCATGCACCGAAGGGCGAACCCCTTCGTCTTGTCCGTGTTGCTGGCGATCACGTTCAACTGCCCATAGCCCATGCCACGCCCGATGGCCAGGTTGTATTGGTCCACGCTGGAGGTCCACCACCAGCCCCATTCGTTCTGGCCGGCAAAGGAACCATTGGCCTGGCGCGAGCCGGTTGATATGGCGGAGAACCCGGTCCAGTTGACCCCGTCGTAGTAGGAATTCCCCGTGGGGGTCCAATAGCCCTGGGCAGCGGTCTTCAGGGTGCGTGCCGCCACACTGTTCCCATCGTCATCGAAGGGCTGCGAGTCCAAGAGATCGTTCCATTCCGCATCCGTGGGCACATGCCAGCCGTTGGGACAGGGGTTGCGATAGCTGGAGGCTGCGTACCAGTTATACAGGCGGCCCTGGCTTCGGATCACATAGGGATCGGTGCTGTTGTAGGGGGTGCACCACGCGCCCTGTGTCGTGCCGGACCATTGGCCGT
>CAZLGY010000120.1:0-7589 GCA_964559165.1 uncultured Chryseobacterium sp. | reverse complement strand
ATGGGCTGGTACGACAACGAGTACGGCTACAGTTCCCGGCTGGTGGACCTGGTGGTGAAGCTGGGGCGTTAGCAGCACCGGGTCCTGCGGCGGTGAGCTTGCATATCAGGTTGAGGCCATCGCCGGTACCCGTGTTGCGCACCTCGAAGAAGATGGCGCAGGCCTCGTCGGCGTTGATGGCGCTGTTGCCGTCGGCATCCTCGAAGCGCACGCTGCCCGGCACGAAGCTGAGCAGGGGCGGCTCCACCTTCTTGCGGATGGAGAAGGAGTAGGTGGGGCTGATGCCTTCGGACTGGGCGAGGGCGGGGAGGGCCAGCAGGGTGCCCAGCGCAACAAGCAGGCTACGGAAGTGAGGTATAGGTCAAAATCAAGAACTTGTTCACAGGTGGCATACGCTGCGGTTGGTGTGGTGCGTTCATCATTGGGAACGGGCCACGAACACCTCCTGCCATGAGCCGCATCACCACCTTCATCGACACGCTCCTTGATACACCCACCACCGCTGACCTGGGCAAGGTGGTGGTGGTGATCGCAGCCCATGTGGTGGGTGTTATGGGCTGGTGCCGCATGTGGGCGCTGGCCTGGGGCGCGGCCGATTCCGTGCTGGCCGTGCAGCAGGGGGCAGGCATGGCGCTATTGGTGCTGCTGTTGTTGGTGGCGCTTACCGTTGCATTGGTCCTCCTCGTGGACGTGCCCGGGATGGAGCGTGTCTGCAACGGCCTTGCACGCATCATCGCGATGGTCGTGGGAGCCACCAGTTGGCTGGCGTTCCTGGGCCTTCTTCACGGCTTGTGGCTGCTTGGGGAGCGGGTGGTGGGGTGGCTCATCGCTTGATGCAACGCACCGCCAACCCCGCGTCCATGGGGAAGGACCGGTCGCTGCCATCCGCTGGCGCGTCACAGCCCCCGATGCACAACGCCTTCGCCTTGCCACGGCGCACGGTGCTGCTCCACCAGCAGGAGCATGCACCATGTACCATGCGCCCATCACCGTCCACGTGACCACCCTGGCGTGCGCCGAAGTTGGTGCTGTTGCGCAGGGTGCTGTCAGCGGTTCCCAATGCGTAAGCGGCCAGCGCCTGTGCGGTCGGCCCATCCGCGTCCTTCACCAAGGACTGCAGTTCGCGCGCGGTGGGGAGTCGGAATCCCGCAGGAGCGAGGCCGCGTTCGTCGAATACCGCATGGCCGCTGTACACCACCGTGCCGTTGGGCAGCGCTCGCAGGCATCCGGTTCGTTCCGCCGCATATTCCTTCCACGCCTGGTCCGATCGTGCCACCGGAATGGCATCGCCGTTCGCATACAGCCGGGTACGCAGGTCATGGGCCATCCACGTCGTTCCTTCCACCTGCACCGTGGACGGGGTGTGGGCAAGCAGTTCGCCCAGCGCGCGTTCCCCGTCCAACACGGCGTTCCATGCATGGCGCGGAACGTAGCGGGTGAGGGTATCACCCGCACGGAAGTGGTCCACGCCCTCCTTCAGGTAGGCCACTTCCAGGTCGTCCTCCAGTTCGTTGAAGGTGATGTCCTTGTAACGGGCGATGATGTTCATGGTCAGGATATCACCGGTGCGGAGGGCCGCAGTGATATCCCCGCTGCCTGCTGCCTGCTCAAAGGAGACCCGGTCCACGTTGAGCGGCATCCGATCGCTGGCGGTGCGGGTGTTGGACGTGCCGCCGGTCCCCATGTCGATGCGGTAGCGCTTCCCTGCCCGCAGGTAGTAATTGCGTTTCTCCGCTCCGGTCGGTCCCAGCACAATGATGGAATCCGCACCGTCGTGCACCACGCGGTGCTGCTGCCTGAACGCAGCATACCGTTCACGCCATTCATCATCGGAGGGTGTTCCGCTGATATCCTGCACCCACTCCTGCATGGCGGATCGTATGCCGAACAGCACCGGCCGGGCGATGTACAGCAGGATGCCGATGGCCAGGTAGGTCCAGCAGCCCCATTTCTTCTTTGGCGGCGGAGGGGAGGGGGTGGGTGCTGGTGGCGGTGGGGCTGCCGCCTGTGGTGGGGTGCGCCGGGTGCGCTGCTTGGTGGGTGTTGCCGGGGCGGCCGCTGTACCGGCGGTTTTCGCGGAAGCGGGCTTCCGGCCTTTTCCGGAGGGGTCGAACACGTCCAGTCCGAACGATGCTGGCGCAGGTGGGGCCTGGTCGTTCACGGGTGACGAGGTTGGTCGTTCTCCGTTGGTGCCCGCCATCGTTCAACGATCAGGGGAACTGGAACAGGCGTTCGAAGCGGACGTTCCGGTCCGAGAGGAACCGCACCAAAGCATCGGACCATTCCCGCATGGCGGGACGCTGCCCCGGGCTGTCGGAGTCGAAGGCCCGCAGGAAAAGCTCCTGCAGGTCCTTCGGCAGGCGGGGGAAGTTCTCGTGCTGGACGGCGGTGCGTTTGAGGAAGCGGCCGTTGCGGCCCCACGGGAAGCACTTGTTCTGCGCGAAGAAATCGCGTACGGTGCCATCGGTGAACCGGGAAGCTCCTTGCACGCCCTCGAAGGGATGGATGTTGAACAGCAGCTGGTGGAAGATGACCGCGATGCTGTAGTAGTCGTAGTACTTGTCCACGGGGCCTTCCGGTGCGCGGTATTCCGGCGTATGCTGCGGATGGCTGGGGGCCATGCGCCCGGTGCTGTTGGCCATCGTCAGGTTGTCGAGGTCCAGGATGTAGGGGATGATGTGCGTGGTGCGCCCCTGCTTGTCGAGCGAGACAAGGATGTTGTTGGGCTTGATGTCGAAATTGCAGAGCTGCAGGTCCAGTCGTTTCCCGTCGCGTCCACGCAGGTCGTAGATGCGCTCGAACGAGGCTGCCAGGTAGTAGCACAGGATGAAGCGGTTGCGCAGGCCCTCCGGGTGGTAAAGGAAGGTGCTCATCCACTGCTGGTGGTGTGCCTTGCTTTTGAAGCGCTTGCCCTGCGGTGAGTATTTGAAGAAGGCCTGCCGCGGATCGCGTGCATAGATCACCTCGGTGAGGTCGATGCCATCATGCACGGTGTCCATGGTGAAGCCCACCACCCGTCCGGAGCGTTCCATCACCAGGTCCTTCGGCCAGGATCCCACTGCGCGTGGCTTGCCGCCGAACTCCACGTCCAACGCGGCCACGTTCGACAGCTTGTGCAGTTGCTGCAGGCGTTTGGCAAGCGTCTGTTCCCGGGCCAGGTATTCCGGCTTGAAGATCTTCACCGCCCTGCCGCGGTCCTGCCCGTGCAGGTAAACGGTGGCCGCGCCGCCCTTGCCAAGCTGGTTGCCCAGGGGGATCGCTGCCCCGGTGGTGTTGATGTACATGGCGCTCAGCGGTAGTGCAGGATGAGCGTCTTGTCGTCGTCCAGGGCCGGGTCGATGAGGGTGGCCAGCACACGTTCGCCACCGTCGAGGGCATAGATGCCTTCGCCGAGCAGGCGCGCGAGACGCTGATCGCGCTCCTCGTCCGTGGCCACCTCGTTCAGCGACCGGATGAGCCCATCGAAGAACGGATGGTAGGGGCGGTTGAGGTCGTAGAACGCTTCACCGCCCAATACATCGTCGTACACGCCGTTCCGTGGCCCCTTGCTGCTGCCGTCCATCAGGTAGTCCTGGGGCCCATCGGTGGAGGCGAAGAAATAGGCCACGTCCCCGGGATGCGCGGGCACCGTCACATAGCTCCGGAAGATGCGTTCCCAGCCCTCCTTCACCAGGAAATAGGTGGCCCCGGCCGTGAAGGTCATGAAGGGCACGGTGAGGGCGTGCGGCGCCCCGTCGTGGTAGCCTGCGCGCCCATCGCCGATATTGGCCGACAGGAACCCCCACGCAGTGCGCAGGACGAGGACCAGCGTGCAATGCAGTTCCTGGGGTGTGGCACCCTCCCGGGCGGCCAGTTCCAGCAGGCTTGTCCGCGTTCGGTCAAAGAGAACCTGTGCGTCGCGGTGCCATTGCGCCTCCAGTGCCCTGCCATCCAACGGTGCGTGCAGGTAGGTGTCCAGGTCTGCACGCTGCAGCAGTGAGAACAGGGTGTTCACGCAGTGTTCCGAGGCCAGGTGGGAGAGGCGCGAGGATCCCGCACCGTCCGACACCACGATGGCCACCATGCCGTTGGGCAGGGTACCGGTGAACCCCGCATCCTGGCAGGGAATGGGAGGGTCCGCACGGCGGTGGGAGGGCCCTTGGAGGGAGGCCTTGGCGCGTTTGTACATGAGCAGGGATGTGGTAACGGCGGCCACCGGGGCGGCACACGCGACCCCGGCGACCGACCGATGCATGTGTACCGCTGGCCTTAGGTGCTCAGGTCGAAGGTGACGGCCTGCGCCACGTTCGGATCCAGCTGCGCAGCCTGCGTGCCACCCTGGTTGATGGCGCTGGAGATGCTGGCGCTCACGAACTCGAACACTTCCGCGAACTTGGTGAGGTCCTTCATCTGCCAGGCACGGGCCTTGTTCTTCAGGCGCTCGTCGGCCGTCTGTGCGGCCAGTTTGGCGAGCAACTGCATGTCCGCACCCTCCACACCGAAGGGCAGGAACACGAAGCGTTTCTCATCGGAACGTGCCTGGATCTGCTGGTCCAGCGTCTCGATCTCCTCGGCCGTGTTGGTGGGGGCGCCATCGGTGAACAACACGATGAACGGGCGGTAGTACTGCTCGCCGTTGGCCTTGTAGAAGCGCTTTCGCTCCTCCACTTCCTCCATGGCCTTGTTCATGCCGGCCACCACGTTGGTGGTGCCACCGCTCACCAGCGTGGGCATCTGTGTATCCACGGTCACCAGGTCGATGGGGCGCTCCACCCGTGCGCTGTCATCAAAGCAAACGATGCCCACCTCCAGCCGGTTGCTCAGGACAGGGTCCGACAGGATGTCATCCTTCAGTTTGGCAAGGGCTTTGTTCAGCTCATCGATGCCGGTGCCCTCCATCGATCCGGAGGTGTCCAACAGCAGGACCACCGGGCATTTCTGGTCCTTGTTACGGGGTTGTTCCATGCGCGTATGTTCGTTATTCGGAAGGCATGCAAGATAATGCACGGATGCACGCCGCATCTTGTGGCCGTGCCGACCCGACCATGAACGCACCCTTACACCCTTCCTGCAGCCCGTTCGCATGGCTGTTCCTGCTGCTGGTGGCCTGCACCCCGAACGCGGCGCCCCGCGACCAGGGCACCACAGGCTTTGATACCAGCAGCCGGAGCGCCGTCACAGAGGGCAGCGATACCCCTGCAAGCCCGCCCGGTATCAAGGGCACCATCGATCCCGGCCGCATCGCCGTGCGCCTCAACCACCACATCAACACCGGTGCCAGCGAATACCACCCCTGCCCCCTGCCCCACGGCGACCTGGTGTTCTCCGCCATGGACCGCACCGGCTTCTTTGAGCAGCGCATCGACTTCACCCGGACCCGCAAGGCTGGAGGCGAGGATGTGTTCGTCGCCCGCTTGAAGGACGGTATCTGGGAGGATGCAAGACCGCTTGCCGACCTTTCCACGAACGCGCACGAGGTGGTGACGCAGGCCCGTTCCGATGGCTCCCTTGTGCTCATGGGCAATTACCCGGAGAACATGGGCCCGGCCAACGATGCGAACGGTGCCGCCACGCCCGACCTGTTCCTGGCCGTGCCGCAGGGTGATGGCTTCCGGATCCAGCACCTGCCCGAGCCCGTCAGCTCCATCTACGGCGACTACGACGGGCATTTCACCGCGGACGGGCGCGCCATCCTCTTCGCCTCCGACCGCCCCGGTCACATGGGTGCGTACCACAAGAAGGGCTGGCGCTGGAACGACAACCTGTGGGGCAACACGGACCTGTACGTATGCCTGCAGGAGGGGGACATGTGGGCGGCCCCGATCCACCTGGGCGAGGTGGTGAACACACCGGGTGCCGAGCGCACCCCTTGGCTCAGCGCGGACGGCCTAACGTTGTACACGGCTTCCAACGGTTATGGGGAGTACGCCGACATGGACATCCTGCGGTTCACGCGCCGATCCACCGCGGTGTGGGACGAATGGGATGGGCCCTACCGCGTGGCCGATGCCTGCAGCGAGGATGATGATTGGGGCTATGCCGAGGATGCAACCGGTGTTGCCTGGTTCGCGCGGTCGATGCCGCTGCCCTACAAGACCACCCGGCCGGCGCGCGAAGGCGATGCTTTTGTGCGTGAGACCAATTCCAGGTCCGGTTACACGGTGACAGGTGCGCCCTCCGCGGCGCTGAACAAGCAGTTCCAGACCGACATCTTCCGGCTGGTCGCACCGGCCGCTCCCACGGTGACCCTGCCCGATGTGCTCTTCGCGTTCAACTCGGCGCAACTGCAGCCACAGGCGCAGGAGGCTTTGGACCGCTTGGTGGACCTGCTGAAGCAGAACGAGTCGCTGCCTGTGCGGGTGGAGGGCCACACCGACAATGTGGGCAAGGCGGATCGCAACGTGACGCTTTCCCAGCAGCGCGCTGCGGCCGTGGTGGAGTTCCTCAAGGGCCGTGGCATCAAGGCTTCGCGCCTGCAGGCGGAGGGGTTCGGTGATGCACGACCGCTATTTCCCAATACCACACCGGTAGGGTGTCAGCTCAACCGGCGGGTGGAGGTGTTGCTGGGGGAGTGAGGGTGGGCACTTGCCTGCGCTTATGGTTCAGGAGCCGCAGCTCGGAAGGCCAATGGTGGGTCTGCTGCTTAGCAAAGCACTTCGCCCGCGAGCCATGCTATGCAGCATAGCGGATCACGCTCGACCTTGGGTCCACGCGCGAGGTGCAGCGATGTCCGCGCCTTGGTGCAGCCATATCCGCTCATTCCCAGTTCCTGCCCGGGCCATCGTTCATGGGCAGCGGTCGGCCACCCAAGCCCAACAAATTCGCAAACACATAAAGGTATTAATTCACTAATATTCGGAATCTTTTTCACGTTCAAAAATACCTGAAATATCTAAAATATCAACTATATAATAACCTTCTTGGTAGTCAATTCCTTCTGGTCTATTTCTGTGTACTTTACTTGCACTTTTATAAGCATAAATGATTTTGTATCGTCTATTTTTAATTGATTTTCTTATAAGATAATTATTTTCTTCAAGTTCTAATTTTATTGTAACATCTTTTATTTCTTCTTCTATGTAGTTATTACTATATGTAAATGTATTTTCTGAACTGCTGAAATAGATTAAATCATCGTTTGAATCTCGAATAAATGTCATATAATCACTCATTCCATGAGAAACACCTTCAAAAGTCATAATGTCAAAGACCTCAAATGGTTTCAGCGTGAGGTTCTTCCCATTAACAATGATCGTCCTTTCCTGGTCGATGTCCTTGAACCGGTTGGAGGGAACATATGGGCGGGGATCGGATTGGCCCCGGCAGGTTTGGGTGGCCATCATGCTGGCAAGAGCGATCGCTGCCATTTGCCCGGTGATCATCTTTCCACACATGGTAGGTGCTGCTGGTTGGAGACGTACGGTGCGCAACATTATTGGATCATCGGCTACGCGAAACATCCGCTCCTGGCCTGTTCGCGCTGCACACGCCACACAGCGCACCCAGCTTGCCGTCACCGCGAACATACGCAGCATTAACTTTCACCAGCCGTTGCCCGCCCATGATCCTCCGCACCATGCTCAACCGGCTCTATGCGAGCCTCACCAGCG
>CAZLGY010000119.1:7389-7632 GCA_964559165.1 uncultured Chryseobacterium sp. | reverse complement strand
ACCATGTCCTTCACGGGGATGCCCTCGGTGATGCAGACGATGACCTTGATACCTGCTTCAGCGGCCTCCATGATGGCATCCGCCGCGAACGCAGGCGGAACGAAGATGATGCTCACATCTGCACCGGTGGCCTTCACGGCGTCGCTCACGGTCTCGAAGACCGGGCGGTCCAGGTGTGACTGACCGCCCTTGCCGGGGGTGACACCGCCCACCACGTTGGACCCGTACTCGATCATCTGCGAT
>CAZLGY010000119.1:0-7371 GCA_964559165.1 uncultured Chryseobacterium sp. | reverse complement strand
GGTGAATCCCTGAACGATGACCTTGCTGTTCTTGTTGACGAGTACGCTCATGTGGGGTCGGATACGGTGGTTGGCTTGGGCGGCAAAAGTAACGGCTAAGGGCTCACCGCGGAAGCATGGAGTGGCCGATGCTTCAGATGGTCGCGGACGTAGTACAGGCCGACCAGCATGATAACCCCGGCGGTGATGTAGGGCAGCCCGTGCATCAGTTCATACAAACGCCCACCCATGGCGGGTCCCGCGATGCGCGCCAGGGAACCGAAGCTCTGGTTGACACCCAGCACCTCGCCCTGCTCCTCCTGCCTTGCGCTGCGGCTGAGCTGGGCCAACAGGGTGGGCGACAGGCATCCGTTGCCCAAGGACAGAAGGGCGATGGACAGGATGCTCAGCGGCAGGAACAGATCGCGCGGGATGAAGGCGATCATGCCCAGACCAACGGCCACCATCAGGGCACCATAGACCATCAGATTGCGCTCGCCGAACGTGCGCTGCAACCAACCCACCATGGCACCCTGCACAATGGCCGAACCAAGACCTACGGTGGCGAACATGTACCCGATGCGTGTCTTGTCGAGACCATAGTCATCGTACCAGAACATGGCGATGGTCATCTGCATCATGCTGAACGCCGTGACATAGATGAAGCTGATGATATAGAGATCCCGGAACCGAGGCTCCGCCAGCGCCCGGATGGCTCCGCGCACCGGCTTGATGTGCAGCTTCCGGTGGCCGACCTTCTCCTTCAATGACTCGGGCAGGAAGAGCCATACGGCCACCAGGTTCAACAGGCACAGGAGTGCCGCAGTGTAGCCCACCCACTCCACGCCAAGCCGGTCGAAAATGAGGCTGCCGAGCGGTGGACCGAAGATGAAACCCAGGCCAAAGGCCGCTCCGATGAGCCCCAACGATCTCGCCCGTTGATCGGCGGGGGTGATGTCGGTGATGTAGGCCTGTGCGGCGGTGATGTTGCCCGAACCCACACCCGTGAGCATGCGACTGATGATAAGCAGGGCGAGCGTATCGGCATGTGCAAAAAGGAAGTAACTGACAGCCGACAAGGCAATGGCGATGAGTATCACCGGACGGCGTCCAAAGCGGTCGCTCAAAGCGCCCCAGAACGGGGTGAAAATGAACATCATCAGGCTGAACAATGCACCCGTATCGCCCACCAACGCCTCGCTCGCATCCAGCTCACGGGCATATATCGGCACCACCGGCACGAAGATCCCGAAGCCGATGAGGTCAATGAAGATGGTAACGAAGAGGATGACGAGGCGGCGGTCCATGGAAGGGCCTGCGAATGTAGGTGGACCGCAGTGCGAACAGAACCGCCTGGCACCGGCTTAGGCCGACGGGACCGGCGCAGGGTCCGTCCTGCGTACGTACGGCCGGATGATGAGACGGATGGTGTTCTTCCAACTGAGGTACTTCCACGCCCAATTGACCAGGACCATGATGCGATTGCGGAAACTGACAAGCTGGATGACATGCACGAACATCCATAGAACCCATGCGAACGTGCCACCAAAGCTGCGGGCACCCAGGTCCACTACAGCCCTGCGCCGTCCGATCACCGCCATGCTCCCCTTGTGGCGATAACGGAAGGGTTGCACCGCCGCTCCCATGGCGCGACGCTTGAGGTTGGCCACCAGGTGACGCCCCTGCTGGATGGCGACAGTGGCCACCTGCGGATGACCATTGGGCCACGCGGGATCGCCTTCCATCAATGCGCAGTCACCGATCACGAAGACATCGGGGTGTTGCTTCAGTGCGTTCTGCCTATCCACCATGTAACGGCTGGCCCGTTCGTTCAGGTCGGAGCCCAACCCGGGAATGGTCACGCCCTTCACCCCGGCCGCCCAGATGACCGTATTGGTCTCCACGGAACTTCCATCGTCAAGCCGGATGTGATCCGCATCGCCATCGAGCACGCGGGCACCCAGCTTCACATCAACACCCAACTCCCGCAGGTATTTCAGCGCATTGGCACTGGAACGTTCACTGAAGCTCCGGAGCACCCGATCGTTGCTGTCGATGAGCATGATGCGCATCATGTCACTATCCATTTCGCGGTATTCCTGGCGAAGCACGTTACGCTTGATCTCTGCCAGCGCACCGGCGAGCTCCACACCTGTGGGACCGGCACCGACGATAACGAAATTGAGGCAGCGCCTGGCTGCGCTCTCGTCATTCATCGCAATGGCCGCCTCGAACTCCTGGAGGAAGTCACTGCGGATGTCGAGGGCTTGGTTGATGCTCTTCAACTGCATGGCGTGGTGCTCCATGCTGCGATTGCCGAAGAAATTGGTGGTGCTGCCCAACGCGACCACCAGCATATCATACCGGATATCGCCAATGCTGCTGTGAACGACCTTGCGGCCGGGATCAACGCCGGTGACCTCGGCCATGCGGAATGCCACATTGGGCATGGGACCGATGGTCCGTCGGAAGGGATGGGCGATGCTGTCAGCACCCAGGCTGGCCGTGGCCACCTGGTACAGCAAAGGCTGGAAGCAATGGTGGTTCTGCTTGTCGAGCAAAAGCACCCTGTACGGGGTGTTGGCCAACCCTTGCACCACCTCAAGGCCGGCAAAGCCCCCGCCCACAACGACCACGGTGGGGTATGGAAGCTGGTCGTAGGCTGTTTTTGCTGCGCTGGACATGCGTCTGATGTTGGGAACGGCACAAAGTTCCGGATCTTTGCGGGCGTTGTTACATGCACCGGGACACGATAGCCGCACTCTCGAGCGCTCCGGGCACCGGTGCGGTGGCCATGTTGAGGATATCGGGGCCGAACGCACTGGAGGTGGCTGGCCGGGTGGCCCCTTCCCTGCCGTTGGAGCCGCTCGCAAGGCGTGCCTACTTCGTACCGCTCATCGACCTGGACGGTCAGGTGGACGAAGGGCTCATCACGTGGTTCAAGGGTCCCCATAGCTACACCGGCGAGGATGTGGTGGAGATCGGGGTGCACGGATCCCCCTACATCCAGCAGCGCGTGCTACAGGCCCTCCTGGATGGAGGCGCACGAGCGGCACTCCCGGGCGAGTTCACCCAGCGCGCCTTCCTCAACCGCAAGATGGACCTGAGCCAGGCCGAGGCCGTGGCCGACCTCATCGCCAGCCAGAGCGCAGCACAGCACAGGCTCGCCATACAGCAGTTACGCGGTGGTTTCGGCGCTCGCATCGAGGAACTGCGCCAACAGCTCATCGACTTCGCCGCGCTCATCGAATTGGAGCTCGACTTCAGCGAGGAGGATGTCCAATTCGCACAGCGCATCGAGTTGGTGGCTCTGCTCGACAGGCTCATCGACCTCTGTACCGAGCTCATCGACAGCTTCCGTTTTGGCAACGCTGTGAAGCAAGGCATCCCGGTGGCCATCGTGGGAGCGCCCAACAGCGGAAAGAGCACCCTGCTCAATGCCCTGCTGAAGGACGACCGCGCCATTGTGAGCGACATACCGGGAACGACACGTGATACCGTCGAGGAGACGATGACCATCGAAGGGGTCCTCTTCCGCTTCATTGACACGGCAGGCATCCGGCGCACAGAGGACACCGTGGAGAAGCTCGGCATCGAGCGCAGCTACAAGAAGGCCACGGGATCCAGCATCGTGGTGCTGCTGGCCGATGCCTCGGTGATGTCCGAGGGCGCACTGCGCACCGAAGCAGCCATGCTGCATCAACGTATCGGCGATGGCCCCACGATCCTGCCGGTGATGAACAAATGCGACCTGCCGGGCGCCCGCACCAGCGGATCCATGCTCTCCATCTCCGCGCGGACAGGAGTGGGCATGGAAGCCCTCCAACAGGCTTTCCTGAGCCATGTGCATGGTTTGCGGACCGGCCAGGGCGACATTGTCGTGACCAATGCGAGGCATGTGGACGCCCTGCGCAAGGCAAAGGCCTCCCTGGAGGACGCGCGCAAGGCCATCGACCTGGGCATCAGTGGCGAGCTTCTTGCCATCGACCTGCGGCGGGCCCAGCACCACCTGGGAGAGATCACCGGGCGCATCACCACGGACGATCTGCTGGGCAGCATCTTCGGGAGGTTCTGCATCGGCAAGTGACCCGAAGCGCGATCCCCGCTTTGCCACACTGCTCCTGAACGACGACGGCCGCAAGCGCCTGTGGTGATCAGAACCCTTGATGACAAAGGTCCACAGCGATAACAAGCTTGTTTGTAACCATTATGTTACTAACACTTTTGTTATATTTGCAGCATGGACGAAGATCGCTCCCCCTTCCTCATCGGCACGGTGGTATCGGGCGACCAGTTCGTGGACCGCGAAGGACCGCGGAAACACCTGCGCAGCAACTTCCGCTCGGGCGTCAACACCGTACTGATCAGCCCCCGCCGCTGGGGCAAATCATCGCTCATCAGGCAGGTGGCGCTCGACATGGCCCGCGAGAAGAACGTGCGCTTCGCCTTCGTGGACCTCTTCCACGTACGCTCCGAACGCGAATTCCTCGAACGCACCACCGAGGCCGTCATCAAGGCGCTCGGCAGGACCATGACCGAGCGGATCAACGACGTAAAGACCTTCATCCGCGGCCTGGTGCCCGAGGTATCCTTCGGCCCCGACCCCCGTACCGAGTTCAGCCTGAAGCTCAACCTGCCGGAAGGCACGCGCACCCTGCATGACCTGCTCGACCTGCCGGAACGGATGGCGAAGGCCAAGGGGGTCAGGCTGGTGCTCTGCATCGACGAGTTCCAGAACATCGCCATGCTGCCCGACCCGGTGGGCTTCCAGAAGGCCCTGCGCGCCTCGTGGCAGCACCACAAGGCCGTCTGCCACGTGATCTACGGCAGCAAGCGGCACATGATGATGGACCTGTTCAACAAGCAGAGCATGCCCTTCTTCCGCTTCGGCGACCTGCTCTTCCTGGACAAGATCAAGCGCGAGGACTGGGTGCCCTTCATCCGGGGGCGCTTCGCCAGCGTGAAGAAGAGCGCCACCGAGGAGACCTGTAACTACATCGCCGATCGGATGCAGGACCACAGCTACCATGTCCAGATGCTGGGCCACGCTTCCTGGTTGCGCACCAACGGCCGCACCTGCACCCGGGCCATCGTGGATACCGCCCTGAACGACCTGCTGAACCAGCACGATGCCCTGTACCATCGGTTGGTGGACGAGCTCACCACGCCCCAGCTCAACTACCTCCGTGCCCTGCTGAACGGGGTGGAGAAGTTCACCTCCAAGGATACCCTGCGCCGCTACGACCTGGGCTCCAGCGCGAATGTGAAGCGCGTCACCCAGGCCTTGGAGAACAAGGAGGTCCTCGACTTCGTGCGCCGGGAGACCGAGTGGATCGACCCGTTGTTCAAGATCTGGTTGGAGGAACGCTTCTGGGGTTCACGCCTTCGTCTCGTATGAGCTTGCGCACGCCCATCCTCCCCGCCTTCTACTTCGGCAGCGTCGAACACTACCGGCTGCTTGCCCGGCACCCGAAGGTCATCCTGGACATCGGCGAGCACTACGAACGGCAGAGCTACCGTACGCGCACCAGCATTGTGGGCCCCAATGGCGTGCAGGACCTGAACGTGCAGATCGCCCGTGATCATGGCCATAAGATGCCCATGCATACCGTGGGGCTCAGCACCGTGGAGAACTGGCCACAGCAGCACGTCCATGCCATCCGGAGCGCCTACGGCAACACGCCGTGGTTCATCCATTACATCGACGACATCGAGGCGGTGGTGCTGAAGGGATACGACCGGCTGGTGGACCTCGACCTGGCGACGATGCGGCTGGCCATGAAATGGCTGGGGCTGACCACCGAGGTGGAGGTGAGCGGAACCTATGTGGAGGTGACTGGAGATGACGCCACCCGCCACTTGGATCTCCGCATGACCCTTCACCCCAAGAAGCTCCTGTCACCGGAAGTGGAGCCTGTGCCGCCCTACCCGCAGGTCTTTGCCGACCGCCACGGCTTCCAGCCCCGCATGAGCGTGATCGATCTGGTGTGCAACTGCGGTCCGGATGCGAAGGTGATCATCCGTTGATCGATCTTTCGGAACAGATGGAACGCCGCCCACCAACGTCATATCAAGCACCCCGGGGCTTACGCACCTCGCCGCGTTGGATGCTGCTGGCGGCATGCGCACTGCTGCCGCTCTTGTTGGCCGCCCAGACCGAAGGCCTCGGCAGCTGGAACATCCTCAACGTGCAGTACAAGTGGAACGACCGGCTCAACGGCCAGGCGGAAGGGCAGGTGCGCTCGCTGAAGTTCTACGACAACTTCCACTACTACGAGTACAAGGGAGCGATCACTTACAAGGCCATGCCCGGGTTGCGGATCGCCCTGGGTGTGGGGCGCTACGTGACCTACCTGCCCGGCGGCGACTTCGTTACGCCCAAGGCCAACGACGAGCTGCGCATCTGGCCACAGGTGGCGTTCGATGCCTCCCTGGGGAGGGTGCGGCTGGAACATCGGTACCGGTGGGAGATGCGCTACACCAGCTTTGGCTACCGCAACCGCTTCCGCTTCCGGTTGGGTCTGGCGTATCCGTTCGGTGCAGCAAAGGGCGGTGAGAGACCCTACACCATCAGCGCCAGCAACGAGATCTTCTTCACCGACCAGGAGCCCTACTTCGAGCGCAACCGGGTGCAGATGGCCATCAACCGGCGTATCGCTCCCGGTGTGGCGCTGCAGCTCGGCTATCTGCACCAATTCGACTACCGCATCAACGACGAGATCGGGCGCGACTTCCTGGTGGTGGGTGTGTTCGTGGAGCTGCATCGCGCCAAGGAGCATGCCCCCATCGCCCCTGTCGATCTGCCCAGGGAGTGAACGGCATCGGGCTGCAGAACGGAAGCGCTGGAACGCGGGTTCCTTCAGAACGATGAGGTGTGGCGGAGCGCACTTGAAGGCCCGGAAAAAGCTGTCGACCTGAGAGACACACTCGCGCACGGGGTCTTGGAACGAAGAGACAAGGCCGTTGTGCATCAGCGGTTCATGGTATCGCACCGGGTGGCATGTCGCGTGAAGGATAGAAGCGGAAAGCCCGCAAGCGAGGGGCCCCGGCTGAAGACCGGGCGACGAGTGCGGACTTGGAGCGGATAGCCTGACCCGACGTCCCTGAGCGGAGCAAAGCGGAGCCGAAGGTGCGAGGGGCACGCCCAACCGGCGATCGGACAAAGACCGCTCAGAAGATCTGACAATTGAAGCCCCTGCCCGATCTTCGCACCACGCCATCAGCTAATCCGCTCATCGGCACATCAGCTAATCGAATCATGGCCGAAAAGATCGACATCGAAGCATCCAAGAACGAGGACTTCAACAAGCTGAAGCTCTCCGACCTCAACAACAGGTTGAAGAAGGTGTACCTCGGCGGCGGCGAGAAGCGCATCGAGAAGCTCAAGGCCGA
>CAZLGY010000118.1:0-7718 GCA_964559165.1 uncultured Chryseobacterium sp. | reverse complement strand
AGGTGCCCGTCTTCAGCTTCGACAAGTTCCCCAACGTGGACAAGAGCCTCGGGCCTGAGATGAAGAGCACCGGCGAGGCGATCTACTTCATCAAGGATCTGAAGGATCCGTTCTTCCGGCAGGTGTATGGGGAACGGAGCATGTACTTGAGTAGGTAGGCCACCCTGAGCTTGTCGAAGGGGTGGGCGTGCCGGCGCTCAAATGCTGCTCCCGTTCCCGCGGATCTGCGATCCGTGGTCTTTCTTAATGGACCTCTTGATCGCTGAGTACGTTTTGGTGATCGGTGATCACATCAGCCCGGATCGATCTCGTCGGGTGTGAGATCACCCTGCCGTCTTCTTCGAGTCCTTCCGCGCCTGCCTATCCCGCCGCTATCCGGAAGCTGAACTCCGTTCCCTCGCCGGGTGTTGAGTTCACTTCGAGCCGGCTGTCGTGGCGGTCAAGGAACTCCTGCGCGATGAGCAACCCGACACCGTGCCCCTTTTCGTTGTTGGTGCCGCGACGCGTGAACGACAGCCGTTGTCGTACGTGTTCGAGTTCGTCTGCGGTCATGCCATGGCCTGTGTCCCGCACGACAAAGCGGGCCTCTCCCTGAGCCATGGTCGCTGTCACATGCACATGCCCGTTGGGCAGCGTGAATTTCAGGGCGTTCGATACAAGGTTGCGCAATACGCTGGAGATGGCGAAGCGATCAGCCTGCACATGCAGGTGCTCTTGCACATCGGTCCTTATTTCGATGCGCTTGCGGGTCGCTTCCTCAGCGAATTGGGAACACAGTTGTTCCACAAGCGGCGATACCGGTGTCCGGTGTATGTCGAGTTTCAAGGTGCCCTGCCGCGACCGCACCCACAGGAGGATGCCATCGAGCATGCCCAGCGTGGAACTTGCCTCACTACGGATGCGGTGTATCAGGGCCAGGCGTTCCTGCTCATCCAGCTCCGCCATCACGGCATCATCAAGGCCGATGATCAGGTTGCTGAACGGGCTGCGCAGGTCGTGCGACATCATTTGTATCAGCCGGTTCCGTTCGGTCACGTTGGTCTCCAGCATGGCGTTGTACACTCCTGACTCGCGGTTCAGTTCCATCAGGTCCGCCCGGTAGCGCTCGTTCACCTGCACGGTGAACGCCGTCTGGAAAAGCGTGAACAGGATGGCGCCCAATACATTCACGATACGGATGATGACCATGTCATCGGTGCCAAGGTCGATCGGTCGGAAACGCGGGTCAGCAAGAACGAGCCATGTGCAGGCCACCAGGAGCAGGCTGCCAAAGATGAAGGAGAACCATCGCTCCCGACCGCTGAACACTACAATGAGGCTCACGAATACGGGGATCAGGAAGAGGATGATGAGCGACGACAGCGAAAAGACCATGTTGATGACACAGACCGCCAGCGAGGTATGCGTGTGCACGAGCATCTTCGCGGCATAGGTCATGCGCATCCTGACGAGGACCAGGGAGATGAGGGCGCCTCCCGAAAGGCTGAGGGCGATCCATGCGGGTAGCATGAAACCGAGCGAACGGTCCATGACGAACAGGAAGACCCCGAACACCAGCAGCGACAAGGTGTTGATCGCAAAGATCTTGTCACCGATAGCCAGGCGCTCCGTCCGGAGAAAGCGCTCCAGAAGCACCATCAAGCGTGCCTTCATCAGGTTGGATCGGTCAGGTCCGGTCGACATAACTGTCGGTTCATCGATAAAAGTAATGGCGGAACCGGATCCTCCACCATGCTGCCGCAGGAAATCGCTTTCCGGGGTGCATGTGCACATCGCCATGGGTGGACCGCGCGACGGTTGCCTTGTCCACGGCCGCCGACGAACTTCGCGTCATGGATGAACGTCAGGGAGAGCGGTCGGTCGGTATTTCCATGACCAAAGCGGACCTGCGGGGCCAACGCTTCGAGGATCGCTATTTTGAGCGGTGTGATCTGACGCGCGCTGACCTTCGTGGGGCGTATCTGCTGCGCTGCACGTTCGTGGAATGCGACCTTTCGATGGTGGAACTGTCAGGGGCATCGATACAGGAAGTGGTGTTCACCGGCTGTCGCATGCTGGGTCTGGACCTCAGCGTATGCAAGCCGATGCTCTTCTCAGCCCGGTTCACCGCATGCCGGCTGGACCATGCGCTATTGTCAGGCCCTTCGATGAGGGGCCAGCGGTTCGAGCGGTGCTCGCTGCAGGGAGCGGACTTCAGCGGGGCCGAGCTGCGGGGAGCGGTGTTCGCCCATTGCGATCTGCACGATGCCGTGTTCGATCGGTGTGACCTGCGCGATGCCGATCTTACCACGGCCGCTGGCTTCCGCATCGATCTGGCGGGCAACCGCCTGACCGGTGCGCGCTTCAGTCCGGCAGGGGCCATGGCGTTGCTGGCCCAGCACGGCGTGGTGGTGGAGTAACGTTGGGCGTGCGGTCGCGACTACCTTGGTGCCTTGGAACTATCCCCTGCATCCATGACCCATATCGCTGTCTTCTGTGGAGCCTCCCCGGGCAACGACCCCGGCTATCTGGAAGCGTCAAGGAACGTGGGCCGCTTGCTGGCGGAACGTGGTATTGGCGTTGTCTATGGTGGCGGGCATGTGGGGCTCATGGGCGCGGTGGCCGATGCTGCGATGGAGGCCGGCGGGCGTGTTGTGGGTGTCATCCCCACCTTCATGACGCACAAGGAGGTGGCGCATGAGCGTGTAAGTGAACTGATCATGGTGCGCGACATGCACGAACGCAAGATGGTGATGCACCAGCGTAGTGATGCGGTCATCGCGCTTCCAGGTGGGTTCGGCACCATGGATGAACTCTTCGAACTGCTCACCTGGCGTCAACTGGGGCTTCATGCCAAGCCCATGGGCCTGCTCAACGTGAAGGGTTTCTATGATGGTCTGCTGGCACAGATGCATCATATGGAGCGCGAGGGATTCCTGCATGACGACACCCGGGTGATCGCAGCCACGGATGTGGATGTGCTGTTGAACGCCTTACTGGCGAACATCGTGCGGGCATGAGCGATAGAAGGGTGGCCCTTCACACTTGGTGGGCGCCGCTCAAGCCTGCCCTCGGCAGCGCTGCCCTTCGCTCGGATGCGCTTGCCATGCAGCGCTACATGAAGGATGTGGCGCCCTTTTTCGGCGTGAAGACACCCCGGCGCAGGGCCTTGCTGAAGGCGCACATGGAGCACAATGGCCTGCCTGAAGTGGTTGAGCTGACCGGCATTTGCCGTTCAGCCTTTGCCCAACCCCAGCGGGAATGGCACTATTGCGCCGTGGACCTCCTGCAACGCATCGCGAAGAAGCTGGGACCCGACCAACTGCCGCTCGTGGAGGAGCTGATCACCACCAAGAGCTGGTGGGATACCGTGGACCTGTTGGCCAGTAATGTGGCGGGTGTCATCCTCCAGCGCCATAGGGCCGAAGTACCTGCCTGGAGCGAACGCTGGAACCGCAGCGATGATCGTTGGCTGGTGCGCACCGCGATCCTGTACCAGTTGAAGTGGAAGGCGGCTACGGACCAAGCCCTGTTGTTCGATGTGGTGCGCAACCATGCAGCCCACCCGGACTTCTTCATCCGCAAAGGGATCGGCTGGGCCTTGCGGTCGTATGCCTACACCGATCCGGAGGCGGTGCGTCGGTTCGTGGCGCATACCACACTCTCGCCCCTGAGTCGGCGTGAGGCCGTGAAGCACTTGTGAACCTCCTGACAGCGTGGCTGTTATACCGCCAGGGCCTTGCGCCCGAAGGCTATCTTCCCCACCTTTGCATGCTATGCCCGAACGCTTGTCCATGACGAACATCATCCAGCGCCGGTCGCCTGTGTGCGGCGCTGATCTGCGCAGGTGCTTGCTGAGCGCTATGGGTGCAATGCTGTTCCTAACCGCCTGCGGGCAGTCCAGCTCGCAGCGCTCCGTCGTTCGCATGGCGGCCACTGTGACCGTCGGCCCGCCATCCATCACGCTGGCGTGGCTTCCTGAGGGCGGAAGCACCTCGTTCAGCATCTTCCGCAAGCTGCCCGGAACGGCCGGATGGGGTGCGGCGGTGGCGAGTTTGCCTGGAGGCGCAACGGAATGGACGGATACGGATGTCAGCGTGGGGACCGCATACGATTACAAGGTGGTCCGGAGCGGTGGTGGCACGGCCACGGGCTATGTGCGTTCCGGTATCGCTGTGCCGGCAGAGGAGGACCGGGGGACCTTGGTGCTGCTGGTGGAGACGGGGCTGGCCGGACAATTGGGCACGGAGATCGCGGGTGTGGAGCAGGAATTGTTGAGCGATGGCTGGTGGGTGGTGCGGCATGATGTGGATGAAGATGCATCGCCGTCGGCCGTCCGTGCGCTGATCATCGCCGATCGTGCTGCCGATCCCGATGTCCGGGCGGTGTACATCCTGGGCCATGTGCCGGTGCCATACAGTGGCAACATCAACCCCGATGGGCACGTGGAGCACCGGGGCGCGTGGGCCTGTGACGCATACTACGGCGAGCTCGACGGTAACTGGACGGACGCGACCGTCAACGTGCCCAACACCGCCTATGGTTACAACCGCAACGTACCGGGTGACGGCCGCTTCGACCAGAGCGACCTGCCCTCGGCGGTGGAACTGATGGTCGGCCGGGTGGACCTGAGCGATCTGCCAACCCTGCCGCTCACCGAGTCCCAATTGATGTGGAATTATTTCAACAAGGCAGCGCGATGGAAGCGCAAGGAGCTCACCGTGCCGTCCACCGCATTGCTTTTCGATGACCTTCAGTGGACCGGCTATCCGCTGGCACAATCGGGACACATGGGCCTTTCCGCCTGTGTGGGTCCAGGCCAGGTGCAGGAGATCACCGGTTCGATGGCCCCGTTCGTGGATCAGTTCGAAGCGCAGCCGAGCTTGTGGACATTCCAGTGTGCGACCGGAGCCCAATCAACAGGAACGGATGGCCAGATCACTTTCGTTGGTACGCAGTCGGGCGTGCGTACCTCACAACTCGCCAGCATCAGCGCACAGGGCATCTTCAACATGTCCTTCGGGAGTTATTTCGGCGATTGGGACAATGAGGACAACTACCTGCGTGCCTTGCTCGGCAGCGGGAATGCGCTCACCCATGTATGGTCCGGCATCCCCAATTGGTTCATGTATCCCATGGCGCTTGGCGAGACGATAGGTCACGCCACACGCCTTTCACAGAACAATACCCAGCAGGTGCATAGCCCGCAGAACGCGGGTTGGCAGGGGCAGGCCGTGACGCGTATCCACATGGGCTTGATGGGGGATCCCACCTTGCGCCAGGCGCAGGTTGCCCCTCCGACAGATCTTGTCGTAGCACCTGATGGATGGTCCACCAGTTTCACGTGGCAGCCTTCACCGGAACCGGTGCTTGGTTATGTGATCCATCGTATCGACAGCGTGGGGGGTGGCTTCATCCGCCTGCATGAAGGATTGGTCCAGGGAACCGCCTTCACATCGGGATATCCGTTCATCCCAGGCGACCGTTTCCTGGTGCGCGCGGTGCAGTTGGTTACGGGAACCACCGGATCGTTCCACGCTCTTTCACTTGGCGCAATTGCACGTGCAACGGGCAATGGGGTGGTGGATTGCAATGGTGTCATGGGAGGCATGGCCCTGCCCGGGCTCCCCTGCGACGACGGCGATGCAACCACGGTGAACGATGTCTACGATGCCCAATGCGTTTGTGCAGGTGGCCTGGCCACCGCTGTGGCTGGTTCAGATGCACCTGCTGTGACCATCACACAGCTCGCCGATCGCATCCTGCTGCGTTCTGACACGGGCCTTCCGTCCCGCTTTGAGGTGCGTGATGCATCCGGTCGGCTGCAACGTTCAGGGGGGCTCAACGGCACCGTTGCCGAGGTTCCCCTGTACGGTCTGGCCGCGGGAGTGCACGTGCTGGTGCTCGAGGCCGCGGGTGGTGCCACGCGGGAACAGCACCGGTTCGTACTGGATCGTTGATCAGTAGCGCGCCTTCCCTGGTTTCCGGGGACCGCGCTGCTGTGGCTCGTAGTAGCCTCCACGCCGTTCCTGGCGGTCATCCTGGCGGCCACCCTGTCCATGGCGTGGAGCGGGCCCCTTTCGATGGCCTCCGCCCCCGCCGCTGTAGCCCCCCCTGGGAGGTCGTGGCCCTCCTTCGCGGCGACCTCCGTCCGCAGCATCCACCCGCACCGTACGGCCCTTGTAGTTGGCGTTCTGGAAGGCATTCAGGACCTGCTCGAAGTGGTCCGGTTCAATGTCCACGAACGAGTAGACATCCTTGATGAGCATCTTGCCAATGAGCTCTCCGCTTACGCCGCTGATGCCGCAGATGTAACCGAGCATCTTACCCTTGTCGAAGCCGTCCGCGCTGCCAAGGTTGATGAACATCTGCCTGCCGGTGCTGAAGCGTTCCAGTGAGGATGGGCGTTCCGCGCGGGCACTGTGGTCCTTGCGGCTCATGTCCACATTGAGGTCGAAATCCTTCCGGTGCTGGTCGATGATGCGGTTGAAGGCCAGGCTCATGAAGCGGTCGATGAGCTCCTCCTTGCTGAACCCATTGAGCTCCGCGCGCGCCTCGGGGAGCAGGTCCTCGAGGCCTTCAGCATCCACCTCCACGCTTTTCAGCCGGTGCATGTACGCCTTCACCTGTTGTTTCACGATCTCGGCACCGCCGGGCACGCGCACATATGTGAAGCGCGTGTTGAGCCCGCGTTCCAGCTGGCGGATCTTGGCCATGTCGCGAAGGCCCACGATGCTCAGCGAGATGCCTCCGCGTCCCGCACGACCGGTGCGCCCGCTGCGGTGGGTGTAGCTCTCAGCCTCGCCGGGCAGGTCGAAATGGAACACATGTGTCACATCCTTCACATCGATGCCGCGGGCCGCCACATCCGTTGCGATGAGCATGCTGATGCTGCGGGCACGGTAGCGGCCCATCACATGATCCCGCTGCGCCTGAGAAAGATCGCCGTGGATGGCATCGGCATTATAACCGTCCTTCACCAGGGCGGTGGCCAGTTCCTGGGTCTCGTGCTTGGTGCGGCAGAACACGATGCCGAACAGATCGGGGTCGGCATCGATGAACCGCTTGAGGGCGGCGAACCGATCCTTGCTGTGCACCACGGCGTATTGGTGCTGGATGGCTTCCGCAGCACTGTTGGCCCTTCCGATGCTCAACTCCTCGAAGGCCCGCATGTACCGTTTGGCGATGCGGCGCACTTCACTGCTCATGGTGGCGCTGAAGAGCCATGTACGCTTGTCGGCCGGGGTGTTCTGCAGGATCTCGGTGAGGTCCTCCTGGAAGCCCATGTTGAGCATCTCGTCCGCTTCGTCGAGCACCACCACATCCACGGTGGACAGGTCCATCACCTCGCGGCCGATGAGGTCGAGCAGGCGGCCGGGGGTGGCAACCACGATCTGGGCGCCGCGCTGCACCTCGCGCACCTGGTCGCGGATGCTCGCGCCGCCGTACACAGCGGCGATGCGGGTGCCCTTGAGATTGCTCGAGAAACGCTCGAGGTCCTTGGCGATCTGCACGCACAGTTCACGGGTGGGCGCGAGTACAAGTGCCTGGATGGCCCGTTCCTGGGGATCGAGGAACTCCAGCAGGGGCAGTCCGAAGGCGGCGGTCTTGCCGGTGCCTGTCTGTGCAAGGGCCACCACATCGTTCTCGCTTCGGAGCAGGAGGGGGATGGCTTGAGCCTGTACGGGGGTGGGGGTGGTGAACCCGATCTCGGTCAGGGAACGGAGCGTCTCCGCGCG
>CAZLGY010000117.1:7494-7754 GCA_964559165.1 uncultured Chryseobacterium sp. | reverse complement strand
GGATCTGCGTGTAGCACGGGTTGCCGAAGAAAGCCCCGCGCTTGTGGGCTTTCCACGCGGCGGTCACGTTGCTACCCATGGCGTTGGTGCTCAGGAAGAACACGTTGCCATAGCCGCCCGTGCACAACAGCACGGCGTGCGCACCGTGACGCTCGATCTCCCCGGTGATCAGGTTGCGGGCGATGATGCCGCGCGCCTTGCCGTCCACCACCACCACATCGAGCATCTCGTGGCGGTTGTACATCTTCACGGTACCCTTG
>CAZLGY010000117.1:5877-7414 GCA_964559165.1 uncultured Chryseobacterium sp. | reverse complement strand
CCGAGCAGCAACTGCTGGCCGGTCTGTCCGCGGGCATAAAAGGTGCGGCTCACCTGCACACCGCCAAAGGAGCGGTTGTCAAGCAGTCCTCCGTAATCACGGGCGAAGGGCACACCTTGTGCCACACACTGATCGATGATGTTGGCGCTCACCTCGGCCAGGCGGTACACATTGGCCTCACGGGCACGATAGTCACCGCCCTTCACAGTGTCGTAGAACAGCCGATAGGTGCTATCGCCATCGTTCATGTAGTTCTTGGCGGCATTGATACCGCCCTGTGCCGCGATGCTGTGGGCGCGGCGCGCACTGTCCTGGAAGCAGAAGGCCTTCACGTTGTAGCCCATCTCTGCCAGGGAGGCGGCGGCACTGGAACCGGCCAGGCCCGTACCCACCACGATCACATCGATGCGTCGCTTGTTGGCAGGGGCCACGATGCGCATGTGGCCCTTGTGATAGGTCCACTTCTTGTCAATGGGTCCAGGAGGGATCTTACTGTCGAGCTTGCTCATGACTGCAGGAAGGTCTTAAGTCCGAAGTCCAATACCGAATGCGCGCTCCGCATCTGACATTGGACATCGGACAGATGGCGTGCGAAGGACATGTGCGTTGATGAGGGTTGGCGCTTAGGCATTGATGAACATCCACACGGGGATGAGGGCGAAGAAGATGGGAACGACAACGGCGAAGAACACGCCCACGTTCTTGATGAGCGGCGTGTAGCGCGGGTGGTTCAGGCCCAGGCTTTGGAACGCACTCTGGAAACCGTGCAAAAGGTGGAAGGCGAGCACGCCCATCATCACCACATAGAGGGCGACATACCAAAGCCGGGAGAATGCGGCGGCCACCACGGAGTACAGGTCCCTGTTGCCGTCCGTGTCAAGCCCGATATCACCCCAATGCATCTCATACCAGAAGTGCTTCATGTGGATCACCAGGAACACCAGTATCAGGGTGCCCAGAAGAGCCATTTGCCGGGCGTACCATGCGCTGTTGGCCCCTGGCTTCTCATACGCGTATCTCACCGGCCGCGCCTTGCGGTTCTGGATCGTCAGCAGGAACCCGTCGAAGGCATGGAACAGGATGCTGAAATAGAGCAGGTAGCTCACCACTTTCACCAGTGGGAAAGTGGTCATGAACTTGGCATATGCGTTGAACTTCAGCTGGCCTTCGGGGCTCATGTCCAAAAGTTGCAGGTTCCCGGCCAGGTGGGCGATCAGGAAGATGGAAAGGAAAAGGCCCGTCAGGGCCATCCAGTACTTCTTCGCGAGTGAGGAACCAAGTAGAGCGGATCGTGCCATGACTCTGTAACAGCGAACGGATGATGTTCGTTCGGGCAGCAAACTTAGCGGGTGGGCGACCAGGTCACAAGACGGGAGCCCAGATGCTGTGTGACGGGGTCAGCGGACGAGCCGTTCGAACCGCTCCCGATACGCACGCTCCAGCGCCTCCCGGTGCTCCGGCGCCGCAATGCCGATAAGTGCCTTGGCCCGCTGCTGCAGGTTCCTGCCGTAGAGGTAGGCCACCCCGTGCTCGGTGA
>CAZLGY010000117.1:4374-5867 GCA_964559165.1 uncultured Chryseobacterium sp. | reverse complement strand
GACCACGCCGGCACCTGGCTTCAGGAAGGGTACGATCTTGCTGGCGCCCTTGCCCATGGTGCTGCACAGTGCGATGATGGGCTTGCCCCCCTCACTGAGCGCCGCGCCGCGCATGAAGTCCATCTGGCCCCCCACCCCGCTGTATTGGTAGGTGCCGATGCTGTCAGCGCACACCTGCCCGGTGAGGTCCACCTCGATGGCACTATTGACGGCCACCACCTTGGGGTTCTCGCGGATCACCTTGCCGTCGTTGACGTACTGCGCATCCAGGAAGGTGAAGAAGGGGTTGTCGTCCACCAGGTCGTAGAGGCGGCGCGTGCCGAAGGCGAAGGCGGTGGCCACCTTGCCGCGGTGCTTTTTCTTGTGCTTGTTGGTGATGATGCCGCGCTCCACCAGATCGATGATGCCGTTGGAGCACATCTCGGTGTGGATGCCGAGGTCCTTGTGGCTGCCGAGCGCGCCCAGGATGGCGTCCGGGATGGCGCCGATGCCCAGTTGCAGGGTACTGCCGTCCTCCACAAGGCCGCTCACCAGTTCGGCGATGCGTAGCTCCTTGGGGCCGATCTGCGTGGCATAGTCCACCTCGGGCAACGGATCGTTGACCTCGATCAGGGCAGCGAAGCGGGAAACGTGCACATGGCCGTCACCGAGCGTGCGGGGCATGTTCGGGTTCACCTGTGCGATCACGGTACGGGCATTGCGCACGGCGCTGCGGGCCACATCCACGCTCACCCCCAGGGAGCAGAAGCCATGCTTGTCGGGCGGCGACACATGCACCAGGGCCACATCCAGCGGGAGGATGCCACGATCGAACAGGCGCGGGATCTCGCTGAGGAAGACCGGTACATAGTCGCCGTGGGGGCCATCCACCGTGCTGCGCATGTTGGCGCTCACGAAGAGGGAGTTCAGGAAGAAGGGCCCCTGCACCCCGGGCCGGTCGAAGCCCAGATCGCCGAACGTGCTGATGGCGGTGAGCTCCACATCTTGCAGCTCGGCATGGCGGTCGAGCAGAGCATGAACAAGGCGGACCGGCGTGGCGGCACTGCCATGGATGAAGACGCGGTCGCCGCTGGTCACCAGGCGCACGGCCTCGGCGGCGGACATCCAAGGGAGGGAGGACATGATGCAAAGGTGGGGCGGCTGGCGATGAGCACAGGGTAACAACGGTCATTCCGTCATCCGCCTCAGACACGACCAGCCCGCCCAGGCGCAGGTGTCCGCAGGTGCACAAGGACAGCTCTAATTCCCTTGCATTTATTTTCCATGGAACATATATTTGCGTCATTATCGAACGAAGGCACTCGGTCAGCGTTCCCTTGTCGAACCAACACAAAGCACCCATGGACCGCAAGGACTTCCTGCGTAAAAGCCTCTTGGGAACCGGCATGCTCATGACCTCTGCAGCGTCGGCAACGCTGATGACCAACAACATTGATGAGTTGCAAGCACTGGAGCCGGTAGGCTTCGATCACCTCCCCCCAACACCCCCTGAA
>CAZLGY010000117.1:4005-4364 GCA_964559165.1 uncultured Chryseobacterium sp. | reverse complement strand
ATGGGCAACATGATCCTTCACCGGGCCAGTGAGCGTGGCACCGCGGACCACGGCTGGCTGAAGGCCAACTTCAGCTTCAGTTTCGCCAACTGGTACGATCCCACCCGCATGCACTTCGGTGTGCTGCGTGTGATGAACGACGACATCATCGCCGCCGGGAAGGGCTTCGGCACGCACCCGCATGACAACATGGAGATCATCACGATCCCCCTCAAAGGCGCCCTGCAGCACAAGGACAGCATGGGCAATACCAGCATCATCAATGCCGGCGATGTGCAGGTGATGAGCGCCGGGACCGGGATCCTGCACAGCGAGTTCAACCCTTACATCGACAAGGACGCGAATACCCTGCAGATCTG
>CAZLGY010000117.1:0-3993 GCA_964559165.1 uncultured Chryseobacterium sp. | reverse complement strand
CGTCAAGTTTTTGCAGATCTGGCTCTTCCCCAAGAAGCGCCAGGTGACGCCTCGCTACCAGCAAATGACCCTGGACCCGAAGGACCGCATCAACAACTGGCAGCAGTTGCTGAGCCCCGACCCCGACGACGCCGGCGTGTGGATCCACCAGGACGCCTGGTTCCACATCGGGAATTGGGATGCAGGGCGGAAGACCACCTACGACCTGAAGCGGAAGGGCAACGGTGTGTATGCCTTCGTGATCGAGGGCAGCGCCACCATCAACGGCCAGCACCTCGGCAAGCGCGATGCCTTGGGTGTGTGGGACACCGACAACCTCACCGTTGAGGCCGGCCCCAAGGGCGCGGAGATCCTGCTACAGGATGTGCCGATGCAGCTATGAAGGCCGACAGGAAAAAACGAGGATGTGAGGTGGTAGAGGTGGTGCGGACCAACGGGTCCGGGCAGCGCCTGTAGACCCCCTCGGCCCACCCGATCCAACCTACGGGCCTTGCCGCTGGTGCCGCGTGACGATCGTCACCGCTGAATGCGTCATTACTGGCCAGCTTTGCGGGAGCATCAACGCTTCCGCACCATGGCCACCACGCATTACGATATCCTCATCATTGGAGGCGGCACTGCAGGTATCATGACAGCCGCGCAACTGCGACGCAGGCAGAAGGACCTCTCGATCGCCATCATGGACCCCGCCAGGGACCATTGGTACCAGCCTGCCTGGACACTGGTGGCGGCTGATGCCTTCCGCATGAAGGACACGCGTCGGGATGAGGGCAGCTTGATCCCTCCCGGGGTGCACCTCATCGCTGAGCACGCGGCCACCTTCGAGCCGGAAGCGAACACCGTGCGGACCAGGGAGGGGAACACCTTCACCTATGGCCACTTGGTGGTGTGCCCGGGCATCCAGTTGAACATCGACGACATGCCCGGACTGCGTGAAGCACTGGCCACGGACACCGTATGCAGCAACTACATCGACCCGGAGAAGACCAAGCGTGTGATGTCGGCGTTCCAAGGCGGCACGGCCGTGTTCACCCAACCCAGCACACCCATCAAGTGCGGCGGCGCGCCTCAGAAGGCAGCCTACCTGGCCGATGAGTTCTTCCGCCGCAAGGGCACGCGCAACAGGACCAAGCTCGTGTTCGCCACACCCGGCTCGGTGATCTTCGGGGTGGAGCCCTTCCGTTTCGCACTGGAGGATGTGATCCGCAAGAAGAACATCATCCTGAAGACCTTCTACAACCCGGTGCGCATCGACCCGGTCAACCAGGAGATCCACTTCAAGTGGAGCAAACCCGGCGACAACCATTGCGTGATCACCGAGGAACAGGGCCTTCAGGAAAAGGTGGAGGGCGAGAGCACCATCGTGATGCACTACGACATGCTGCACCTGGCACCCCCGCAAAGCGCACCGGACTTCGTGCGGAACTCCGTGCTCGCTCACCCCGATGGCCCCAACAAGGGCTGGCTGGAGGTGGACATCAACACCTTGCAACACACGCGCTTCGCGAACATCTTCGGGTTGGGCGACGTGGCCGCGCTGCCCACCGCCAAGACCGGTGCCGCCATCCGCAAGCAGGCGCCCGTGGTGGTGGCCAACATCCTGCAGCGCATCAAGGATGGCATGCTCTCGCCCGTCAAGTACGAGGGTTACAGCAGCTGCCCGCTGGTGACCGGCTACGGGAAGATGCTCCTCGCAGAGTTCAAGTACGACAACGTGCGTGACAGCGACCCGTTGCTGAGCAGGTTCTTCGACACCAGCGAACCGCTCTGGAGCATGTGGTTGCTGAAGAAGCACCTGCTCCCCTGGCTGTACTGGAACAGGATGCTGAAGGGGGTGATGTAGGCCGCCCCGATCATGCATCGCGGTGGGATGGGAACACGGGGCTATCTTGGCGGGGTCCATGACCATCCGCAACCTGCTGTTAAGCCTTGTGCTCGTCGCAGTACCGCTGTCCATGCTGGTTCCCGCATTGGCATGGATGCTGGGACGCGAACTGGATGCTGCGGAAGCTGCGCAGGACCGCCGGCATCTGTCCCATCAGTTGGCGCAGGAACTGCTCTCATCCAGCGAAAAGCTGACCGTGTTCGCCCGGAGCTACGTGGTCACCGGAGAGCCCCGCTACCGTGATCACTTCCAACAGGTGCTCGACCTGCGGAACGGATACCTGGCAATGCCACATGAGCGTAGCGAGGTGTATTGGGCGATGGTGCTCGCGGGCCAGCTTCCTGCGCCCATGGACAGTGCGGATGGCAGCATGGCACTGGAGAAACGCATGCTCGGTGCCGGGATCACGCTGGAGGAGTTCGCCTTGTTGAAGGAGGCGCAATACCGGTCGGACAAGCTGGTGGAATTGGAGCATCGGGCCATGTTCGACCTGATGCGCACACCCGCCTCCGTGCCGGATACCGGCATTGCCATGAAGGAGCGGTCGATGGCGATCGCCCTGCTGCATGGGCAGGAATACAACGAAGCCAAAGCCTCCATCATGGACCCCATCGGCCGCTTCACGAACGCGGTGGATGAACGAACGCGCACCGAACTGGCGCTCCTGAACACCCGTGCATCACGCCTGTTGTTCGGATTGCTCCTGACGAGTGCCGGGCTGCTCGCCCTGTTCCTGCTGATGGTGGTGTTGCTCCAGCGCCGGTTGGTGCGCAGGGGTGCCGGGCTGATCCACACGGTGGAGCGCATCGCCTCCGGTGACCTGAAAGCCCGTACCGGCGAATCAGGAAGTGATGAATTGGCCCTTCTGTCGCGCACCATCGACGATATGGCCGCACGGTTGGAAAGCGCGCTCGACGAGGCCCACAGCAAGGCCCGTGAGCTGAACGACCAGCGGGCACACAGCGAAAAATTGCTCAACAACATTCTGCCGGTGCTCATTGCCGACCGGTTGAAGAAGGGTGAATCCAACATAGCGGAGATCTTCCCCGAGGTCACCGTGCTGTTCGCGGACATCGTTGGCTTCACCCAGTTGAGCGCCTCCATCGCCCCGCGACAGCTCGTACATATCCTGAACGACATCTTCGGCCGTTTCGATGAACTGGCCGTCAAGCACGGGCTCGAGAAGATAAAGACCATCGGCGATTGCTACATGGTCGTGGGCGGTGTTCCCGAGCGCAGTTCAACACATTGCCAGCAGGTGGCCCACTTCGCGATCGATGCGCTCCAGGCCTTGGAAGCTTACAATCACGCGACGGGGCAGCAATTAAGCATGCGCATCGGCATCCATACGGGCACCGTGGTCGCCGGTATCGTTGGCAAGCAGAAATACAGTTATGACCTCTGGGGTGATGTGGTGAATACGGCAAGCCGGCTGGAAGGGTCCGGACTTCCGGGACGCATCCAGGTGACCGATGCGGTGCGCTCGAGACTTTCGGAGGAGTTCGTGTTCGAGTCCAGAGGGGCGGTGGAACTGAAGGGCAAGGGCATGGTGGACACCTGGTTCCTGAACGGCACCCGTTGATACACGGGGGACGAACGCGTCCTGCGGCGGTATTGACCCCGTTCCGCAACGGTGCTGCTGTAGGAGGCCCCAGCCCTGAAGGAGGTGCGTGCACACATACCGCTCACCCGGGTCATCGGTGGTATGCGTGACACTCCCGCACCGAACAGATCATCCCGGTGTGCCGCGCGCCATCCCGATCCGGTTGCGCTTCCTGTCCTCCGCCCTTGGTACTTCGTCCCGATCTTCGCACACGCCATGTCCATCGACGTCCGCGAAAAGGTCCGCCTGCTGCCGCACACCCCCGGCGTGTACCAGTTCTTCGATGCTGAAGGCAGGATCCTCTATGTGGGGAAGGCCAAGAGCCTGCGACACCGGGTCGGCAGCTACTTCGCCAAGGACCATGCCGATGGCAAGACGCGGTTGCTGGTGAAGCGCATCGCCGACCTGCGCGTGATCCACGTGCCCACCGAATTCGAGGCGCTGCTGCTGGAGAACAGCCTCATCAAGGAGCTGCAGCCGCGCTTCAACATCAACCTGCGCGACG
>CAZLGY010000116.1:0-7767 GCA_964559165.1 uncultured Chryseobacterium sp. | reverse complement strand
AGGCGGGCGATACGCAGACGTTGGAAGAAGCGGGCCAACCATCCCTGCTTGGTACGGTCCTGGGACGGGCCGGCCTGCACGGTGGAGAAAGCCAGCTCGATGGCTTCGTCCTTGCTTAGCCGGGGCGGCTTCCTGCTGGCCATCACGCGGGGAGGTGGCGGGTCGACCGACCGCATTTCACTGATATCGCCAATGATCCGTCGCAACGCCCTGGACGCCTCCTCGCCGTCGCCCATGCTTTCCTGAAGTCCACGTGGGGGGATCTTGCTCTCCTTGATCCGGATGACCGGCGTCTGGGGAATGCCTTCGGCGGGCGGCGGGGGCGGTGCAGGCTCCTGGGAGGCCGGTGTGCTGTCCGGAGGCGCTGCGTCACCTTCCTTGCGCTCCATTACCTCCCTGCGCTTGAATGCAGGCACGTTCGCCAGCGCGTCCAACGAGGGCATCATGCCGCGGAGGCTGTGCTTGACCGCCCCATCCTCCTCGCGCTGCCGTCCGGCCACCCAACCGAAGAGGCCATCGCCCAGCAGCAGTTCCCGCATCTCGGCCAGCACCTCGGGTGGCGCGTTACGGAAATGCAACAGGTCCAGGGCCTCCTGCACCCGACCCTCCATCGCCGCCAGTTTGCGCGCCATGCGTTCCACCTCGGCATCGCCCGCGGTGAAGAGCGACCGGCCCGGCACCTCGTAGGCATACCGGCCCTGGGTGCAGAGGATGCTGGCGCACCGGCCCAGGATGATGCCGTCGCGCAGCGCCTGCAGGTCGTTGAAGAAGGTGCGCTCCGACAATTGGCGGTGGTCGCCGGTGAAGTCGCTCACCGCCGCCGAACACCGTGCGATGAGCTCCTCCTTGGTGAGCCGGTGCCGCGCAAGGCAGCGGTCCAGGGTGACGTACCGGACCAGGGCGTGTTGGTGATTGGCCATCCGCGGAAGCGAATATCGGCAGCCCATCGCACCACTGCAAACTGGCTGCAGTGACGCCCCCGATCCTTGCAGCGATGATCAACCGAATGCAAAAAAGAAGGCTCCACAGAACATATCCGATCTTTTCGTAAATTTCGCGCACGCTCGCGCGCATGAGAGCGACACGAACCCCAAAAACCCTTCCAACATACCATGAACCCCTTCCAGACCATCCCCCCGAGGCCGTCGACCGGCGCCCCTCCCCCCCACCGCCCCGAAGCCGATCCCACCACACCACCGGAGGAGCTGCGCAGACTGGCCGCAGACCAGGACCTGGTGGCCGCCGTGCTGCGCAACCCCAACGCACCCACGGACCTGCTCTTCGAGCGGTGGCCCGACCACCCGGAGTCGTTCCTGCAGAACCCCATCGTGGCGCTCTGGCGCTTGCAAGGGTACCTGATGCCCTTCGACGCAGAGCAACGCAGCTGGAAGACCCCCGCCCTCGATGCGCTCCGATGGCCCAAGGGGAAGTACAGCAAGCTCTGTCATGCCCTCTCCGCCCACCTGTGCGCCGAGGGGCGCTTGGCGGAGCTGCAGGAATGGGTGCCCGACCGGTACAGTTGGATCGACACGTCCGCCATCAGCATGAAGCAGGCACTGGCCCTGACCAAGGACCCCATGACCCGGGTGCGCATGAAACTGGCCGAACACCAGACCAGGTCCTTGAACGGCTGGAACAACAGTGCTTCCTGGCCCACGGTGCGCAGCATCCTGCTGAAGGACCCCGACCCTGCTGTGGGCGCCATGCTGGCGGTGCTGCTGACCTCCGAGGCCGAACAAAGCCTGGCCCTCGAGGAGGGCCTGCGCAGTGATGGGCGCGACGCCATCCTCCATGAACTCGCACGGAACCAACGCCTGCACGTGTCCGTGCTGCAGGGACTGCTGCTGCGGTGCGCAGACCTCCGGAAGACGGAGCTGGTGATCACGGAACTTCGCGAGGGCCGGGCGGAGATCACCAAGCACCGCCGTCACCCCATCGCCGTCGCCCTTGGGCCCGATGGCCAGGCCTTCCGGGAGCAGGACCGGCTTCGCTACCACGGGCTGTTCAGCAGGGTGGTCCAGGAGCGCCCCGCGCTGAGGACCGTGCTGGCAGCGCACCCCGGGGTCCAGGGCGCCCTGCGCGCCGAGCTGATGGCCGACCCCGATCCCGCCGTGCACCGCGATGCCCTCCGGGGGGCCAGCTTCCACCTGCGCTACCACCGCGCCGCCGAAGGGAAGCCCCTGCCCAAGCACCGCGGACGCATCCACAGCTGCCTTTCGCAGCGCCCGCACGACCCCTGCCCCCTGTGCCGCACTGCTGATGCCTGGATCTCCGACCCGGACGCCACCGGGGCGCACAAGGCCCTCGCCGGCAACCCCACCCTGCCAATCGACATGGCCGAACGGCTGCTCGCGAAGGGAGAAGCCGTTCGGAAGGCGATGGTCAACTACAACGCCCGGGAGTCCATCCTGAACCTGGTGATCGGCGATGCCCCGGCGGACCTGCTCATCGAGGAGATGCGCTACCTGGCCTTCAAGTACGGACCGAAAAAACTGCTCCAGCGACACCCCGACCCTGCGGTTCGCACCGCCCTGGCCAAAAACCTTACGAATTGCTACCGCGACCGGAGCGGGGTGCGCGAGCAGCTGGCCGTGGACCCGGACAAGCGGGTGCGCAACGCCCTGCTCCGGGGGCTCCGCGCCAGCCGCCAGGCCGACCAGGGTGCCCTGGCCCTGCTCGGACAGGACAGCGACCCGCTGATCCGCTTCACGCTTACCATGACCGGCAAGGGCCGACGCAACGAACTGGCCACGATGCTGCACGACCCGCTGCCGGGCATCCGCTACGCGGCCGTGCGCTCCTTGCACTGCACGGACAAGGAGCACCTTTTCCTGGCGACCGACCCCTATCCCCGCATCCGCCTGCTGGTGGCCCATGACTTCGGCTCCTGCGACGGGCACTATGCGAAGCGTACCACGGGCATCAACCACTACGTACGCAACCACCACCGCCGCGACCGGCACAGCCCGGTGTGGGATAGCTTCTGGTCCCTGGTCCCCGATGACCCCCACATCCCGGTGCGCCGTGTGGCCGCCGCCACCTTCGACCTGCCTGTGAGCGTGCTGGAGCGGCTGGTGAACGATCCCGACCCGGAGGTGCGGGCCCTGCTGGTGGACCGGCCCGTGTGGCACACCGCCAAGGCGGCCATCGCGCGCCACTGGGACCTGAAGCTGCCTGACCAACGGAAGGCACACCGCGCCAAGCCCTATGTGCGCGCCCAGCTGGCCACGCTCACCAACCTGGCGCCCAGCCGCCTGGAGCAGTTCGCCGCAGACCCCCACTGGTACGTGCGCGCCCGCCTCGCCTTCAACCCCCGCACCACGCCCGCACAACTGGAACGCCTCGCCGCCGACAAGGACCCCCTCGTGGCCGAAGCCGCGCAGCGCGCCCGCACCTTCCGCAAGCTCTGACACCCCCGCGAACACGAACAACACAACAACACCATGAAGAAGACCGATAAACTCCCCCAGAGCACCCTGCTCACCATCACCGACCTGCAACGCTCGCTGGACCTGTTGCTGGCCATGCCCGACGCCCCCAGCGTGATGATCTGGGGCCCTCCCGGTGTGGGCAAGTCCAGCGCCGTGCGCGCCCTGGCCGAACGCCACGGCATCGGGCTGGTGGACCTGCGCCTGGGACAGCTGGCACCCACCGACCTGCGCGGCCTGCCCGTGCCCGACCATGAAGACCGCCGCGCCACCTGGTATCCGCCCGCGTTCCTGCCCACCGAGGGCCGCGGTATCCTCTTCCTGGACGAGCTGAACCTGGCCCCGCCCGTGATGCAGGGCATCGCACAGCAGCTGGTGCTGGACCGCCGCGTGGGCGACTATGCCGTGCCCGAGGGCTGGGTGGTGTGGGCCGCCGGCAACCGCAAGGAGGACCGTGCCGCCGTGTACGAGATGCCCGCCCCGGTGGCCAACCGTTTCGTGCACTTCGAGGTGGGTGCCGAGATCGAGGGGTTCCGCGCCTGGGCCGCCGACCGCGGCTTCGACGAGCTGCTCCTGGCCTTCCTGCTCTTCCGGCCCGAACTGCTGCACAAGCCGGACAGCATCTCACCCGCATGGCCCAGCCCCCGCTCGTGGGACATGGCCGACCGCCTGCTACGTGCCGGACTGCCCATCGCAAGCGCCGTGGGACAGGCCGCGGCAGGTGAGTTCGCCGCCTTCCACAAGCTGTGCCAGCGCCTGCCCGATGTGGACGGCGTGCTCAACGGCGGGGGCGGTGAGGTGACCTTCCCCAAGGAGGCCTCCCACCGGTACGCCACCATCATCGCCCTGGCCCTGCGGCCACGGGAGGCCCGCACCATGCGTGCCGCCGCCCATTGGGTGGGTGCCAATGCCGGTGCCGAATGGTGCCGCCTCTTCGCCCTTACCGCCTGGGAACGCGCCCGGCGCAATGGCACCGTGGGCGTGGTGGCCGATGCCTTCGCCAATGAAGAGAAACTGCGACCCTACCTCCACGCCCATGCAGCCTGACATCCTCCAACAGCGTCTCTCCGAGGCGCGCTACCGACTGCAGAGCACCGAACCCTTCTTCGGCAGCCTGCTGATGCACCTGGACGTGGTGGCCACCGAGGAGGTGCCCACCGCCGCCACCGATGGGGAGCGCATGTTCATGCACCCCGGGTTCGCTGCCAGGCTCACCGATGCAGAGCTGCGGGGCGTGCTGCTGCACGAACTATTGCATGCCGCACTGGACCACGTGGGCCGCCGCGGCGAACGCGACCCGTACCGCTGGAACGTGGCCGCTGACATCGTGGTGAACGGCATCGTGCAGAAGGCCGGCGATGTGGCCCTCCCGAAGGGTCACCTGCGCGACCAGAAGCTGGAGCACCTGGAGGTCGAGGAGGTGTACCGCCTGCTGGACGACAGCCAAGCGATGCCCGCACCGCCCTACTTCGACCTGCTGGAAGGCTCCGGCGGTGGATCGGCCTGGGGCCAGCGCATCGCCTCGGTGAGGATGGCCATGGAGTTCCAGGGACGCGGACAGGGCGACCACACCGAAGCGGAACGCATCCTGCTGCAGCAGTTCGGCCAGGCCCAGCTGGATTGGCGCACCGTGCTGTGGAGGCATGCCGTGCGCAGCCCCGCGGACTTCGGTGCCTTCGACCGGCGCATGGTGCACGCAGGGCTCTACCTGGAGGACCTCGAGCCGCTACCCACCTGCGTGGCCATCGCCATCGACACCAGCGGCTCCATCGACGAAAAGGAGCTGGCCGCCTTCATGGACGAGGTGCGCGGCATCCTGGAGAGCTACCCCGGCATCAAGGGCGAACTGTGGTATGCCGACACCGACCTCTACGGACCGCACGATGCCCAGGCCGCACTCCGCCATCCGGAACCCCAGGGCCGCGGTGGCACCAGTTTCGAACCCTTCTGCGCCATGCTGGCCAGCCGGCCCGGCACCCTCGCCATCTACCTCACCGACGGCCATGGCTCCTTCCCCTCCACACCACCGGACGATCCCTTCCTGTGGGTGGTGACACCGGGCGGCCTGCCCAGCAAGCAATTCCCCTTCGGAGAGGTGGCACGCCTCATTGACCGCAACTGACACATCAACACGACCCTTCCATGCGAACCGACCTGACCCGGGAACAAGCCGCACTGGCCTATGCCCTTGCCGTGAACACAAGTGACACCTCCCACCTGGAACCACTGCTCGCAGAGGACTTCAGATACGCCTCACAATGGGTCTTCGAGGAGATCACCAGCAAGGCGGACTACCTCGAATACCTGCGTGGCAAGCTCCAGACCATGAAGCACCACCGGATACGGGTGTTCGCCGAGCTGGGGCGCGTGCATGCCTACGGCCAGGAACAGCCCTGCGTGGTGCTGGCACAGGGCACACCGTGGGACCTGGAGGCCACCGCCCTGTTCCAGGTGGCCGGCGGCACCATCACCCGCATCGACCTGTGCGCCGTGCCGCCGCCACAAAGCGCCCGCCGCTCCGGAACGTACCCCGGGCTGCCCCTTCCCTGAAGACCACCGAAGCACAACGACACGTTATGACGCAGTAACACTTACACCTTGCAACACACCCACACCATGAACGATACCGCGAAGAACCGGAAGCGCAGACCCCTGCGGGGACAACTGCTCATCGATGCCTTCAGCATCGCCTGCGAACACCTCGGCGCCACCGACGTCCAGTGCCACCCCATGCCCGGCGGGCGCGACATCCTGGTGCAGGCCGCCTGGCCCGCCCCCAGCGTGCGGAACGCCGATGTGACCTGCAGCGTCGACCTGCTCTGCCCGGCCAGCGGGGGCACCACCATGGCCTTCGGCCCCAGCTTCACCCTGCAACCAGCGGGGCTCCTCTACCACCGTGCCATCCGCTCGGGCGCTATATACGGCGATGAACTGGCCGAACTCATCAACGGTTCCGTACGCACCCTGCACGGGTTGGCCGGGAACATCAGTGACCTCACGGACGCCCGGATCACGGAAGCGAACGCGAAGAAGTTCATGAAGAGCCTCTTCAAGGAAGCGTTCGGCTTGGAGATGAAGCAGGTGGTCACCACCCGCCAGCGCAACGAGCTGACCCGCTTGAACGAGTGCTTCGAGCAGGGGCTCCGGAATGAAGGCGTGAACCACTGGGCCATGTTCGCCGGCATGCTCCGCTTCACCCATCAGGTGACCTACTGCCGGGGCCCGCGCCGCGTATACCTGATGGCCGGCAAGGGCCATCGCCTCAACAACATCGCCTTCGACCTGCTGGCCCGGCAGGCCGCCGGCATCGCCGCGCGCCAGCGCGCACGCTTGTGAGGCGTAAGGCGCAGGGGGGCGTGTACAGGTCCCTGCATAATGCGCACGCACGGTTCGCCTGCATGCGCGCTTTTATGGGGGGTGGTCCGGCCGGTCACCTCCACAACGAGAACCAATAGTAAACCCACGTTGACCATGAAGAAAAAAGAGAAGAGCAGACCCGCAGCCACCACCGCACACGTCTACATCCTCCTGGACCGCTCCGGCTCCATGGCGGGCATCGCCCCCGATGTCATCGGCGGCTTCAACACCTTCCTCGACGAGCAGCGCGCCGCAGGTCCCGATGCCCGCATCACCCTGGTACAGTTCGACTCGATGGATGCGCATGGGGTGATCCTGAACGGGGCACCCATTGCCGAAGCCAAGCACCTCACCCCGGACATCTACAAGCCCCGGGGCGGTACGCCGTTGCTCGATGCCACCGCCCAGCTCATCGCCCTGGCCGATGCCGCCGCCATCGCCCGCAAGAACGCCGGCCTGCCCCCCGAGCAGGTGGTCTTCGTGAGCATCACCGATGGCGAGGAGAACAGCAGCACCCGGCACACCCTGCCCCAGGTGCGCGCCCTCATCGACGAGCGCACCGCACAGGGCTGGCTGTTCGTGTTCCTCAGCGCTGCGCTCGATGCCTACGGAGAGGCCGGGGCCATGGGGGTGCACCGCATGAACACCCGCACCTTCACCCACGATAGCGAGGGTGCCACCAGCGCCATGATGGACCTCTCGGCCCGGGTGATGAGCCTGCGGGATGACCTTGCCGAGAACCGCAGGATGCGCCGGTTCTTCAAGGAGAAGTCCGAGGAGAACACGCAGCAGTGAACCCATGCACCACACCCCCCGGGGCGCAGGGCTCCGGGGGCGGGGTGCATCTGCCAGGACCGCCACAGGCGCTGCACGCTCGCTGCAGTGCACCTCCCGAAACTTGCACCCACCATGAACTTGATACTCCATATCCCCCACGCCTCCACCGCCATCCCCGACCGCAGCGGGTACGTGGTGGACGATG
>CAZLGY010000115.1:0-7838 GCA_964559165.1 uncultured Chryseobacterium sp. | reverse complement strand
TACCCGGCCTCGGTGAGGACAGTGGCATCGGCGATGGCGAAGGGAACGTTGAGCATGCGGGCGATGGTCTTGGCAAGGAGGGTCTTGCCACTTCCGGTCTCCCCCACAAGGATGATGTTGCTCTTCTCTATCTCCACCTCATCCGTCGCCGATGCCGGACGCTGCAGCAGGCGCTTGTAGTGATTATAGACCGCCACACTGAGCACCTTCTTGGCATCGTCCTGCCCGATGATGTACTCGTCGAGGAAGCGCTTGATGTCCGATGGCCGCTGCAGGATGAGGTTGCCCTCCACCTCGTTGCGGGAGCGCTGGCTGAGTTCCTCACTGATGATGTTCTGAGCCTGCGTGATGCAACTGTCGCAGATGTGGCCTGTGATCCCCGCAATGAGGACGTTGGTATCCTGCTTGTCGCGGCCGCAGAAGGAACACTTGATGTCTTTCTTATCCATCGGTGGGGACGTCCACTCCTATACGCGGAATGGGCCGAACGGGTTGCAAGATAGGACGAAGGCCGGGGGATCGCTCCACCCGGCCTTCCGCAACGGTACACCCGCCTCGCAGGCAGCGGCCGTAAATGCTCCGACGCTATTTGTGTTTCAGAAGCAGTTCATCGATCATGCCATACGCCTTGGCCTCCTCGGCGATCATCCAGTAATCACGATCGCTGTCCTTCTCCACCTTTTCGAAGGGCTGGCCGCTATGCTGGCTGATGATGTCGTAAAGCTCCTTCTTGAGCTTCACGATCTCGCGCACGGTGATCTCCATGTCGACCGCCTGTCCTTCGGCACCGCCCAGCGGCTGGTGGATCATGACCCTGCTATGCTTGAGCGCACTGCGCTTGCCCTTGGCACCGGCGCAAAGCAGCACAGCACCCATGGAAGCAGCCATGCCCGTGCAGATGGTGGCCACATCACAGTTGATGTACTGCATGGTATCGTAGATGCCCAGGCCCGCGTACACGCTTCCTCCCGGGCTGTTCATGTAGATCTGGATGTCCTTCCGGGCATCAACGCTCTCCAGGAACAGCAGCTGGGCCTGGATGATGTTGGCCACCTGGTCATTGATGCCGGTGCCGAGAAAGATGATGCGGTCCATCATGAGGCGGCTGAACACGTCCATCTGGGCCACGTTCAACTGGCGCTCCTCGATGATGTAGGGCGTCATGGAGGAGGTGACAAGGTGGCTGGTGTAGCTGTGCAGCGTGTTGCTGCTGATGCCGCGGTGCTTTACGGCATACTGTTGGAATTCATCCTTGGGGAACATCGGTGGTGCGTGGTTTACAGGGTGATCGGATCGCGCGGGGGTCAGGCCATGCGGGCCAAGTTAACGAAGGCATCGAAGGCCATGCGCTCCTCCTTCGGACCGAGGAGTGCCTTGAAGTGTGCATTGAGCTTCTGTTCCACGATGCTGTTGCGCATCCGGCCCAGCTGTTCGCGGTCACCGAGCATGCGCGCCGCCATCTGCTGCAGCTGATCGCCGTCGGGTGCGGGCAATCCATATTGCATGAACTGGTCGGTGACATAACGCTTGGCGAAAGCGTCAAGCTCCTCACCCTTGGCCTCCAATCCATACTTCTCCACCACACGGTCCTGGATGAGCTGGCGCTTCAACCCCTCGGCATAGCCGGCGTAGCCCTGTTCCACCTCCTCCGGTGTGATGGGCTTCTCGCTCGTCTCCTGGATCCATCGCTTGAGGAAGCTGTCAGGCAGTTCCACGCCGGTCCGCTTTTCCAATGCACGGAACACTTCGCGGGTGTAGATGCGGTCGCTGTCGCGGCGGAACATGTTCTCAAGCCCCTCCTTCACCTTGCTGCGGAAGCCGGCCTCATCGCTCACCGCATCCCTGCCATACACGCGATCGAAGAGCTCCTGGGCCACCGGCACCTGCACCATCCGCTTGATCTCCGCGATGCGGAACAGGAACCCGCCCTGCAGGTCGTGCACACGCTCACGGTCCACGCCCAGCATGCGGGCGAGGTCATCGTGGTCACGGCTCACCGCGTGGGGATCGACCTTCACTTCATCACCAGCGCGCTTGCCGACCAGGCCGCTGCGCGCATGGTCGTTGGTGAGGAATTCCAAGCTGATGGTGGCGCGGTTCATGATGCCCCCGGCCTTGATGGTGCCATCGGCCTCAAGCTCGATCATGTCTCCAAGCAGCATGTCCTTGTCCTCGCTCACCTCGGCGCTCTCCACCGTACCGAATCGGCGGCGCATGTCGTCGATCTCGCGCTGCACGAGCTCATCAGTGACATCCACGAGCGGGAAGGCGACACCCAGCTTCTCGTTGAGCTCCACATCGAAACTGGGCGCCATGCCGAGCTCGTAGGAGAAGTGCAGCTCTCCGGGCTCGTCCCAGTTGTTCCGCTCCATGTCGCCGCGCCGTGGAAGCGGCTGGCCCAGGACGCGGATGGCGTTCTCCTGCAAGTAGTTCCGGAGGCGTTCATCGATGAGCCGTTCCACCTCGTTCACCAGGACGGCCTTGCCCACACGCTTGCGTATCACGCTCATGGGCACCTGACCGGGACGGAACCCGGGCATCGTGGCCGTTCGGCGCTGCTCCTTCAGGGCCTTGTCCACGCCGGGTGTGTAGTCGTTGGGAGTGAGCTTCACCGTGAGGGTGGCGGTGAGCGTTCCGGTCTCTTCGCGTTCGATGTTCATGGGGCTGTTCGCCGGTTGGCTGTCTATGATGTCGATGACGACGTTCGTTGATCGTTGTTAGAAGGTCGTAGGTCGATGGTCGTGGTTCGATGGTCGATCAACGAACATCGATCACCGAATACCGAACCCTGTACGGACGGGGGGACTCGAACCCCCACACCTTGCGGTACCAGATCCTAAGTCTGGCGCGTCTACCAATTCCGCCACGTCCGTGGGTTCCGACAAGGGCGGCAAAGTTAGCCGATCGGGGCCACCCTTACCTTCGCCGTCCGACCGCATGAAGCGCCTCGACCCGGCCGACCTGCCCATCCCCGAACTGCACGCCCACCTGGTGGGGGCCGTGGGCCCGCGGCCTGTGGCGTTCGCCAGCACGCTGGACACGGACGACCGGCCCAACCTGAGCCCGTTCAGCTTCTTCAACGTCTTCGGCGCCAACCCGCCGCTGCTCATCTTCAGCCCGGCGCGGCGGGGCCGTGACAACACCACGAAGGACACCTTCCACAACGTGAAGGCCCATCCGGAGGTGGTCATCAATGTGGTGACCTATCCCATGGTGCACCAGGCCTCCCTGGCCAGCACCGAATACGCGCCGGGGGTGAACGAGTTCGAAAAGGCCGGCTTCACCATGCTGCCCTCCGAACGGGTGAAGCCCTTCCGGGTGAAGGAAAGCCCCGTGCAGTTCGAGTGCGTCGTGCGCCAGGTGATCGAGACCGGCACGGGCGGCGGGGCCGGCAACCTGGTGATCTGCGAGGTGGTGCTGATCCACATCGATGAGGCCGTGCTGGACGAGCGGGGCCGCATCGACCAGCGCCGCATCGATCTCGTGGGGCGCATGGGCGGGCATTTCTATGTCCGCGCCCATGGCGATGCCCTCTTCGAGCTCGCGCAGCCCGCCCGGGAGATCGGCATCGGGGTGGATGCCCTGCCCCGCGACGTGCGCGAAAGCCCGGTGCTCACCGGCAGCGACCTGGGGCGCCTCGGCGCCGTGACCGCCCTGCCCGACGAGACACGGGTGAACGAGCACAAGCTCACCGAGCTCGCCGACCTGTTCATCCAGCATCAGGGCCGCAGCGACGAGTTGCGCCACGCCCTTCACCACCGCGCACACCAGCTGCTGCTGGCCGACCGTGTGGACGAGGCACTGCTTACGGTGCTCGCCTTCAACGACCGCTAACGCATTCCCCCAATATGGCACAAGTCATCATCTCCGGCACCATCAAGGTGGTCGGCAAAACGCAGGAAGTGAGCCCGTCCTTCCGCAAACGCGAACTCGTCATCACCGAGCCCTCCGGCCAGCGCCCGCAGCACATCCCCATCGAGTTCACGCAGGACCGCACCGGCCTGCTTGACCCCTTCAAGCCCGGCGATGAGGTGAACGTGACCTGTTACGTGAACGGCCGCGAATGGACCGGCCGCGACGGGGTCACCAAGTACTTCCTAAGCCTCAGCGGCAACCGCATCGAACAGGCCGGTGGCGGTACGTCCTCCGCGCCACCGCCCTACGCCCCTCCGCAGGGAGCGCCGCCCCCGCCCTCCATGGCGGACATGCCTCCGGGCAACGACGACGACCTGCCCTTTTGATCAGAGGCAGGTCCTACGCACGCCGTCCCTTCCAGCGGGGGCGAACCACGAGCGAAGCACCGGTGATCACCGGTGCGGTGAAGGCCATCCAGCACATGGCCAAGATGGTTGCCACCGGCGTATGTGGGAGGCCCTGGGCCATCTTGGCCACGCGCACAAGGGCGACCGCAGGCACCGTCCATGCCACCCATGCCAGCAGGAGCATGGTCCAGGTCCACCAGATCCCTTCGCCCACGCGCAAGTGGAGGGCCAGCAGGGTGGTGAACGCCAGTGCCCATGGCAGGCCCGTGGACAGCAGGCCGAAGACCAGGGCCGCCGGGGCGGGATACGCGCGCAGCTTGCCCGCCCAGCGCAGGCGCTGCGACCACCACGCATGCAGGTCCGGTGCGGCGCCCACCTCCACCGCCGCCGCCGGATCGGCCACGAACGCCACCCGCGCACCGGCACGCTGCACCCGGCGCAGCAGGAACATGTCGTCCCCCGAGGCCCAGCGCCGGTCGGCCGCATACCCCCCCATGCCGATGAAGGCGCTGCGTCGCACCGCGAGGTTGGCACCATTGGCCAGCAAGGCATGACCGGCAAGGGCACTGCCCGCCGCAATGCCCAACAGCATGGCCTGCTCCTCCCGCTGGTACCTGCCCAGCAGTCCGTCACCGCCCCGCAGGAATACCGGCCCAAGAAGGAGGTCGGGGCGTCCCGCGGCCCAGGCCCGGCCGAAGGCGTGAAGGCGCCCGGGGCCACACCGTACATCGGCGTCGGTGAAGAGCACCACCGGATGCGTGGCGGATCCCACACCGGCCTCCAGCGCCGCCTTCTTGCCCTGGGCACCCTGCAAGGGAAGCAGGCGCAAGGCCCGCCATCGCATGGCCATGGCCCGCACGCGCGCAGGAGTGCCGTCGGAGGAGCCATCATCCACCACGATCACTTCGTCCGGCACCAGCGGTACCTGTGCGGCCAGGTCCTGCAGCAGCGGCGTGATATGCTCCTCCTCATCGCGCGCAGGCACCAGTACGGTGAAGGGAACGGGCGGGGCATCGGCAGGGGAGGCCTGCAACGCCTGCTGGAAGGCCAGCGTCCACTGGCGCACCAGCGCAGCGAAACCGAGCGCGGCGCCCACGAGCGCCAGGGTCGGGAGCATCAGGGGGCTCATGCGCGGGCACCGCGCCGGGCGGCCACCAGCATGACACCGCCCACCAGGGCCGGCAGCGCCAGGTTGGCGAGCCAGAGGGTGAAGGTGGCGGAAAGCACGGGTAGCGCCTCGGCCTGCAGCGGGACAAGCACGGCCACGGCCACCGACCCGCGCACCCCCAGCTCACTGAGCAGCGCGGTGGGCACCAGGGTGGTGATGAGGAATATCACCGGAACGGCGCCGCAGGCGTGCGGCCAGGGCACCCCGGGAGCGAAGAGCAGCAGCAGCAGCAGGAACTGCAGCGTGAAGACGGCGTAGCGCAACGCGCTAAGGGCCAGGATCGCAGGAGCGGGCGGTGCCTGTCCGGGAGCCAGGGCTGTCAAGGCGCGCCGCCAGGCACCGGGCAGCGGCAAGCGGAGCAGTAACCGCACCATGCGGTCTGGCCGGGCGAGCAGCAGCACGGGCACGGCAATGGCGGCCACACCGGCCAGCAACCATCCGGGGTGCAGGGGCAACTTGTCGGTGGCCGTGCCCCAGAGCAGCAGGAGGCCCAGCATGCCGGCCACCAGGGTCACGGCGAACTGGGCGATGCTGCCCGGCACGGAGACCAGCGCGGCACGGGCGCGCAGCGGCGCGGGCAGGTGCGCGATGCGGCCCAGGAACTCGCCCGTGCGGTTCGGCGTCACCAGGCCCAGGGTGGTCCCGCTCAGGGTGGCGCGGAAGGCCTCTGCACCGCTCACGTGAACGACGGGACGGACCAGGCGCCGCCACTTCACGCTCTCCAGCCACCAGTTGACCGCCGCCAGTGAACCCACCAGGCCGAGCACGCACCAGACCTGCCAGGCGAGACGGGCCATCGGCCACGGCTTACCTTGGGCACCGTCCAGGGCCTGAACCAGCCAGACCAGGGCCACCAGGAGGACCAGCCAACGGGCCGCGGCACATACCACCGGATGTCGAACGATCGAGGGAACCATTTCTTGGGGACGCCCAAAAATAGCGGGGAGCCGCGGCCGGAACGCATCATCCTGGGGATCGACCCCGGTACCACGGTGATGGGCTACGGGATCATCCGCGCCGAGGGGCAGCGGATAGCCCTGGTGGAGGCGGGCAGCATCCGCTTCAACGCGGGGGATGACCATACCCTGAAACTGCAGGCCATCCACCGCCACACCACGGAGCTGATCGAACGCCACCTGCCGGACGATCTGGCCATCGAGGCGCAGTTCTTCGGGAAGAACGTGCAGAGCATGCTGAAGCTGGGCCGGGCGCAGGGCGTGGCCATCGCCGCCGCCATCCAGCGCCAGGTGGCCGTGCGCGAGTACGCGCCCACGCGCATCAAGCAGAGCATCACCGGCCACGGCGGTGCGACCAAGGAGCAGGTGGCGGCCATGCTGCAGAGCATCCTCGGGGTGGACAGGCTGCCCGCCAGCACGGATGCCACCGATGCGCTGGCAGTGGCCGTCTGCCATCAGTTCAGCCTCGGGCACGCCGCACCTCTCCCGCCGTCCACGGCACGGGCGAAGGGGGCATCCCGCGGAGGCTGGGAGCAGTTCGTGCGCAGCAACCCCGGACGCGTGAAAGGCTGAATCAGGCCTCCCGGATGCGGTCGGCCAGGGCGGCCAGCTCCGCAGCGGTGCGCTTCAGCTTGGGCCGCGAGAAGTCCATGTCCGCCAGCCCGTCCAGCGGCACCAGGTGCAGGTGGGCGTGGGGCACCTCCAGCCCGATCACGCAAAGTCCGATGCGGTCGCACGGCACCACGCGCTGGATGCGCGCACCCACCTCGCGGGCGAAGGGCAGGATGCCAGCCAACAGGTCGTCGGGCAGTTCCAGGAAGCGGTCCACCTCCAGCTTTGGGACCACCAGGGCGTGGCCGTCGCGCAGCGGGTTGATATCGAGAAAGGCCAGAAAACGCTCATCCTCGGCCACCTTGTGGCAGGGTATCTCGCCTTGGATGATGCGGGTAAAGATGCTCGCCATTGCGTTCCCGGCTCACACTCCGCCGGCGTTCATCGGGTGATCTCCACGATCTCGAAGCGCGTGCTGCCGGCCGGGGTCACGATCTCCGCCACCTCTCCCTTGCTCTTGCCCAGCAGGCCCTTGCCGATGGGCGAGCTTACGCTGATCTTCCCCACCTTGATGTCGGCCTCGCTCTCCGCCACGAGGGTGAACTCGCGCCGCGAGTCGTTGTCCACGTGGCGCACCACCACCTTGCAGTGGATGTACACACGCGATGCGTCCAGCTGGGAGGAGTCGATGATGCGGGCGTTGGCCAGCACCTCCTCGAGCTTGGCGATGCGGGCCTCCAGCAGGCCCTGCTCCTCCTTGGCGGCGTGGTACTCGGCGTTCTCGCTCAGGTCGCCCTTGTCGCGCGCGTCGGCGATCTGCTGGCTGATGTGGGGGCGCTCCACGGTGCGCATGTGGTGCAGCTCCTCCTGGAGCTTGCGGAAGCCCTCCTCGGTGTAATA
>CAZLGY010000114.1:0-7958 GCA_964559165.1 uncultured Chryseobacterium sp. | reverse complement strand
CGAGCCGATCTCCAACACCATCGTGGGGCTCGATGGTTCGTGGCAGACCCGTTCCAGGTGGCTCACCGACCTGGTGGACAAGCTGCCCTTCTACGCCACCAAGGCGGAGTCGAACGTATCCGCCACGGCGGAGGCGGCCTACCTGATACCCGGGCACAGCCGGGCCATCGGCCAGGCGGGCACCAGCTACATCGACGACTTCGAGGGCAGCGTGAGCACCATCGACCTGCGCACCCAGGCCCTCTGGTTCCATGCCGCCACCCCGCAGGGCCAGCCCGACCTCTTTCCGGAGGGTGACTTCGTGAACGACCTGCGCAACGGGTTCCGGCGCGCCCAGCTAGCTTGGTACGTGGTGGATCCCCTGTTCTTCCGGAACAACAACCTCACCCCGCCCAACATCGCCGACAGCGAGGAGATCCGCAGCGACAACCGCATGCGTGAGGTGCTGGAACAGGAGGTGTTCCCCAACAGACAGCTCGCAGCCGGAACGCCCGCCAACATCCCCGTGCTGGACCTTACGTACTACCCCGCCGAGCGTGGTCCCTACAATTACAACACCGACCTCACCAACGAGGGCGACCTGTTCGACCCCGAAGGCAATTGGGCGGGCATCACGCGGCGCATCACCACCACGGACTTCGAGGCCAGCAACATCGAAACGGTCCAGTTCTGGATGATGGACCCCTTCTTCAACGCCAGCAACAGCAATGGCGAGCCGGCCACCAACCAGGATTCGGAGAACAGCACCGGTGGCGAGCTCTACATCGACCTCGGGAACATCAGCGAGGACGTGTTGCGCGATGGCCGCAAGTTCTTCGAGAACGGCCTGCCCAAGGACCTCACCGATGCGGCACAGGCGACGGACACCACGGCGTGGGGCGTGATCCCCACCACGCAGAGCGTGGTGAACGCCTTCGCCATCGTGGAGAGCAACTCCAACCGCTACCAGGACGTTGGCATGGACGGCCTGGCCTCCACGCAGACCGACCTTGAAGGCCGCAATGAGCAGGCGTTCTTCCAAGGGCGCTACCTCAACCTGCTGCCCCCGACGGCAAGGGCCCGCTGGCTGACCGACCCCAGCAACGATGACTACCGCTTCTTCCGGGGCAGTGCCCTTGACGCCGCCGGCGCCGACATCCTCGAGCGTTACAAGTACTTCAACGCACCCGAGGGGAACTCGGTGACCGATGAGGACTCGCCGGAGGATTATCCCACCCAGCAGACCACCATCCCCACGGCGGAGGACATCAACCAGGACCAGAACCTGAGCGAGAGCGAGAGTTACTTCCATTACCGTGTGCGCCTGCGGCCGCAGGACATGGTGGTGGGCCGCAATTACATCGCCGACCGCATCCTGGCCACGGCCAACACGCCCGAGGGCCCCAAGCAGGTGTACTGGTACCAGTTCAAGGTGCCGGTGCGCCAGCCGGATGCGGTCATCAACGGCATCCAGGACTTCCGCAGCATCCGTTTCATGCGCATGTACCTCAAGGGCTGGCAGCAGCCGGTGACCCTGCGGTTCGCGCGCCTGGAGTTCGTGCGAGGCGAATGGCGCAAGTACAACTTCAGCCTCGAGACACCCGGTGAGGGTGCCGCCGGTGATCCGGCCACCACGCTTTTCGAGGTGGCTGCCGTGAACATCGAGGAGAACGGCAACCGCACGCCCATCAACTATGTGCTGCCGCCGGACATCAACCAGGAGGTGGACGTGGCCAGCGCCAACCTGCGCAACCTCAACGAGCAGAGCCTGCAGATGAAGGTGTGCAACCTGCGCGATGGCGATGCGCGCGCCAGCTTCCGGAATGTCCAGTTCGACATCCGCAGCTACAAGAAGATGCGCATGTACGTGCATGCTGAGAGCTCCGACCCGAACCGCCCGATCAACTACGGGGATGTGTCGGTGTTCGTCCGCCTGGGCAACGACTACGACCAGAACTACTACGAGTATGAGATCCCGGTGCGCCCTTCCACGTTCTTCAACAACGACGCGTTCAACGTGTGGCCGGAGGACAACAACATGATCATCGAGTTCGCCAAGCTCAATGACATCAAGATCCAGCGTGACCAGGCTGGTTTTGCGCGCAACGAACGGTATGAGGGGGCCGATGGGGATCGCCGGGTGTTCGTGAAGGGGAACCCGAACCTGAGCCAGATGCGCACGGTGATGATCGGCATCCGCAACCCCAAGAAGGACGGTGAGGAGTCCAATCCGTGGCGTGCCGATGACGGTCTGCCGCAGTGCGTGGAGGTCTGGGTGAACGAATTGCGCCTCACCGATTTCGATCAGCGGGGGGGGTGGGCGGCGCTGGCACGCGTGAACGCACAGCTCGCCGATCTGGGCAACGTGAGCATCGCCGGCAATTACAGCACGCCGTTCTGGGGCAGCATCGACAAGCGGGTGAGCGAGCGCCAGCGCGACACGCGCTATGGCATGGACGTTTCCGCCAACCTGGAGCTGGGCAAGTTCCTGCCCTCGGAGAGCAATGTCCGCATCCCGTTCTACATGGGCTATTCGGAGCAGATCATCAATCCGCAGTTCGACCCCCTCAATCCCGACATCGAGTTCAACGAGGCCACGCGCACCCTCACCCGCGAGGAACGCAAGGAGCGCTTGAAGGAGTCGCGCACCTATACCCGGCGGCGCAGCATCAACCTCACCAACGTGCGCAAGGAGCGTGCGGCAGGCGCCAAGGAACAGTTCTTCGATGTGGAGAACCTCACGTTCACCTATGCCTACACCGACCAGGAGTACTTCGATGTGAACACGGCCTTCGAGAACACGCGGACCTACCGCGGAGCCATCGCCTACCAGTTCGATCCCAAGCCGAAGACCATCGAACCGTTCAAGAACGTCGGTCTGGTGAGCAAAAGCAAGTGGCTGAAATTGGTGAAGGACCTCAACTTCAATGTCGGCTTCAAGCAGGTGTCGTTGCGCACCTCCATGGACCGCATGTACCTGGAGCGGTTGGTGCGGCCCAACCCTGACATCGAATCGCTGCCACCGCGTGCCACCTACAACAAGAACTTCAACTGGACCAGCCAGTACGGGTTCCGGTACGAGCTCACCAAGAGCCTCAAACTCGATTTCAACGCCAACAACCTGGCGGTGATCGGGGAGACCCCCGGAAGGGTGAACCCCAAGTACAGGGACGAGTACGAGCTATGGAAGGACAGCGTGCTCACCAGTATCCGGGATTTCGGCGAGGTGACCCGCTATGACCACACCATCGGGGTGAACTACACCCTGCCCCTGGACAAGTTCCCCATGACCGACTGGATCACGGCGAACACGGCATACACGGCCGGGTACCAATGGGACCGTGCGCCCTTCACGCAGGACACCCTGGGCAACACCATCCAGAACTCGCAGAACATCGCAGTGAACGGCCAGTTCAACTTCGTGAACCTCTATAACAAATCGAAGTTCCTGAAGAAGATCAATGACAAGGGCAAGGGCAAGGTCGCCGGAAAAGGCAAGGCCCCCACCCGCAGCACGGCAGGCAAGGATTCCACCGCCACCAAGGCCGAGGAGCCTGCGAAGGTGAACGTGCTGGAGGGCCTGGCCCGAGTGATGATGACGCTGCGTACCGGCACGGTCACCTACAGCCAGACCTCGGGCACCCTGCTGCCGGGCTATTCGCGCAGCACCAATGCCCTGGGCATGGACAATTTCGAGGCGCCCGGCGTGGGCTTCGTCATGGGGCAGCAGAACCACGACCTCAGCGGCGAGCTGGTCCGCGATTTCGCGCGCACGGCGGCAGGGAACGATTGGCTGGTGCGCACGCCATCCATCTTCAACCCGTACACGAACACGCGCAACGAGACGATCAACGGGCGCCTTTCACTGGAACCGTTCAAGGGCATGCGCATCGAGGTGAGCGCCAACCGCACCATCGCGGAGAACCGCAGTTCGTTCTTCCGCTGGAGCGACAGCCTTGACACGTATGTGAACGACAGCCCCCGCGATTACGGCACATTCAGTGTGAGCATGCTCACCTGGCCCACGGCCTTCGTGAACGACGATGGCAACTTCGTGAACGCGGTGTTCGAGCGGGTGCTGGAATACCGTCCGCTCATCAGTGCCCGCCTGGCCGAGGGCAACGCCAATTCCGAGCTCGACCAGGCCACCGGCTACCACACCGGCTATGGGCCCACCAACCAGGACGTGGTGATCCCCGCCTTCCTGGCAGCGTACACCGGGAAGTCCCCGGACAAGGTGAACCTCAACCCCTTCAAGCAGCTCCCGATGCCCAACTGGGACATCACCTACGACGGGCTCACCAAGATCCCGCTGTTCGCCAAGTATTTCCGAACCTTCACCTTGAAGAACAGCTACCGCAGCAACTTCAACATCGCCAACTACCAGACGAACCTGCTCTATGTGCCGGGTGGTGCCGAGGTGGATGCCGCGGGCAACTTCATCCCCGAGCGCCAGATCAGCGTGATCACCGTGCAGGAGGTGATGCGCCCGCTCGCCAGCTTCGATGCCACCCTGAAGAACAGCATGCTGCTGAAGGTGGAGTACAACCGCGACCGCAACCTCAGCCTGAGCCTCACCAACTACCAGGTGACGGAAGTGCGTGGCAAGGAGTACGTGGTCGGCACGGGCTATCGCTTCAAGAACGTGAAGTTCCCCTTCGCCGTGGGTGGCAACACCCCCAAGAGCGACCTCAACCTGCGCGTGGACCTGAGCCTGCGTGACAATGCCACCGTGATCCGCAAGATGGAGGAGCGCCAGAACCAGGTGACCGCGGGGCAGAACATCCTTTCCATCAAGACCAGTGCGGACTATGTGCTGAACCAGCGCCTGAACATCCGTGCCTTCTACGAACGCGTGGTGAACACCCCGGTGATCTCCACAAGTTTCCCCAGCGCCAATACCAATGCAGGCATCAGCCTGCGATTCACACTGGCCCAATGACCGGCGAAGGGCTAATTTCGCCGCGCAACAGCACCCCCCCATGAACTTCCCCCAAGACCTGAAGTACACGAAGGACCACGAATGGATCCGCATTGAAGGAGATGAGGCCGTGATCGGCATCACCGAATTCGCACAGGGCGAACTGGGCGACATCGTATTCGTGGACATCAACACCGTCGGCCAGGAGGTGGCGCGTGAGGCCGTGTTCGGTACGGTGGAGGCCGTGAAGACCGTGAGCGACCTGTTCATGCCGGTGACGGGTACCGTGCTGGCGGTGAACGAGGCGCTCGCCGACGAGCCCGCGGCCGTGAACAACGATCCCTATGGCGCCGGCTGGATGGTGCGCATCCGGATCAGCGACCCCGGTGAGCTCGAGGGCCTGCTGAGCGCAGCGCAGTACACCGCCGTGGTGGGCTGATGTCCCTGCGCGCCTGGGGACCTGCCCTGTTCTGGGCGCTCTTGATACTGGTGCTCTGCCTGCTGCCCGGCCGTTCCCTCCCCCAATGGGAGTGGGCGGACCTATTCAGCCTGGACAAACCCGTGCATGCTGCGCTGTTCGGGGTGCTCACGGTGCTTGTGGGCCGTGCGTTCAAGCTTTCGGGGCGCACGGGGCCGGTGCTCCTGTGGTCGGTGCTGTTGTCGGTGGGCTACGGCCTGGCCACCGAGGCGATGCAGCAACTGCAGGCCCTTGGACGGCACGGGGATGTGAACGATGCCATCGCCAATACACTGGGCGCCATGGGAGGCGCGTTACACCTTAGGCGGCAGTGGAACAGGCAACGGTCCACGGGATCAACGAAGGTTGCTTAATTTTGAACCTCCCGGCGGATGACGTGTACCGCCTTGAAACGACACACCGATGGAAGCGCGCAAGAACCCCGAGGCCGAACTGGAAGGCCGCAAGACCAGCTTCATGTTCATCGGCCTGCTGGCCGGCCTGGCACTGACCCTGGTCGCATTCGAGTGGACCGCCTTCACGGAGAAGGTGGATAGCCTCGGACAGTTGGAAATGGACCTGCTGGAGGAGGAGGTGATACCACCCAGCGCTGCTCCGCCGCCTCCGCCGCCCCCGCCCCCGGCGCCCACCACGGTGTTGGAGATCGTGGAGGACGACGAGGAGGTGGTGGAAGTGGAGCAGATCGAGCAGGAGGTGGACGATAACACCGAAGTGCAACAGGTGGAACGTGTGGAGGAGGAAGTGGAGGAGGAGCAGATCTTCACCATCGTGGAGGAGATGCCCAGCTTCCCGGGCGGTGAGGCGGAGCTCTTCAAGTACCTCGGGAAGAACATCAAGTACCCGGAAATGGCCAACAGCGCCGGTATTTCGGGGGTGGTCTACGTGACCTTCGTGGTGGACAAGGACGGCAAGATCCGGGACGTCAAGGTGCTGCGTGGCATTGGCGGCGGCTGTGACGAGGAGGCCATGCGTGTGGTGAAGAACATGCCCTCCTGGAAGCCCGGTAAGCAGCGTGGCAAGTCTGTAACGGTGCAGTACAACCTGCCCATCCGCTTCACGTTGCGGTAGGCGGTTGGATGGATCATGGAAGGGGCTGGCCGAAGGGTCGGCCCCTTTTTGCGTTCCAGTGGTAGATGCTTGTGCTCCTTATTTGCTTGTACAAGCAAATAGTCATGAAAGTGTCACGGCAATCTATGATGCCCAATTGGCTTGGGCACCAGTAGGTTGCATTCTGGCGGGCAGATATGAACGATGGCCTGGCCGGTCGGGCTGATCGACCAATGGTCTGAATATCAAAGGTTCGCACTGTCCCATTAGTTGCTTGTACAAGCAACTGATACTGCTTTTCGCCAAGGCTGTTCCTACACCACCATTCCCGCCGCTACCGTCTCGTTCGTCCCTTCGTCGATCAGGATCAAGCTGCCGGTGTGGCGATTGCGCGCGTACTTGTCCACGTTCAGCGGCACGGTGGTGCGCAGCAGCACGCGACCGATGTCGTTCATGCGGATGGTGTTGTCCTCGGCCTTGCGCAGCGTGCTGATGTCCATCTTGTAACGCACCTCCTTCACCATGCAGCGGGCGTCGCGACTGGTGTGGCGCAGAGCGTACTTGCCTCCGGGAAGCAGGGGCCGCTCGTTGAACCAGCAGAGCATCACGTCGATGTCCTGCGTCGTCTCCGGCATGTTGTTCGGCCCCACCAGCATATCACCGCGGCTGATGTCGATCTCGTCGTTCAACGTGAGCACGGCGCTCTGCGGTGCGAAGCATTCCGCCACCTCGTGTTCCCCGATGTGGATGCTCCTGATCGAGCTCTGGAAGCCGCTGGGCAGCACCTGCACGGGATCGCCGGTGCGGAACACGCCACCCGCCACACGCCCGGCGAAGCCTCGGAAATCGTGGTGCTCCGTGGTCATGGGCCGGATCACCGTCTGCACCGGGAAGCGGCGGTCGATGTGGTTGAGGTCACCGGCGATGTGGATGTTCTCCAGCAGGTACATCAGCGTGGGGCCCTGGTACCAAGGCATGCGCGTACTGCGCTCCACCACGTTGTCGCCCTTCAGCGCGCTGATGGGGATGTAGCGTACGTCGCGCACCTCCAGCTTGCTGCTGAAGTCCTCCAGCTCCTTCTGGATACGCATGAAGGTGGCCTCGTCGTAGTCCACCAGGTCCATCTTGTTGATGCAGAAGACGACGTGCGGGATGCCGAGCAACGATGCGATGAACGAGTGGCGGCAGGTCTGTTCCAGGATGCCCTTGCGCGCGTCCACCAGGATGATCGCGAGGTTGGCCGTGCTGGCACCGGTGACCATGTTGCGCGTGTACTGGATGTGCCCCGGCGTATCGGCGATGATGAATTTGCGCTTCGGCGTGGCGAAGTAGCGGTACGCCACGTCGATGGTGATGCCCTGCTCGCGTTCGGCACGCAGACCGTCCGTGAGCAGCGACAGGTCCACTTCGCCGCTGCCACGCTTGGCGCTCGCGCGCTCCACGGCCTCCAGCTGGTCCTCGAAGATCTGCTTGGTGTCGTAGAGCAGCCGACCGATGAGCGTGCTCTTGCCGTCGTCTACACTGCCCGCGGTG
>CAZLGY010000113.1:2297-8011 GCA_964559165.1 uncultured Chryseobacterium sp. | reverse complement strand
CACACCGTTGGTGCCATCTTCCTTTTGGAAACCCTGCAACAGGGTGCTGATACTGCCCTTGGTGGTCTGGTGGTCCTTGCTGACGCTGATGCCCCAGCCGTCGTCCCAGACGCTCATCGCCAAGGGCACCTGGAGCACGCCGGCCGCGTTCATCGTCTCCCAGAAGTGGCCCTCGCTGGTGCTGGCATCGCCGATGGTGCCGAAGGCCACCTCAGCGCCCTTGTCGCTCAAGTGTGAGTGCCCGTGCAGCGCGGTGTTGTGGCGGAACACCTTGCTGGCCTGCGCCAGGCCCAGCAAACGGGGCATCTGGCCACCGGTGGGGCTGATATCCGGGCTTGAGTTGGGCTGGGCCATCAGGTCCTTCCACGCTCCGTTCTCATCCAGGCTGCGTGTGGCGAAGTGACCGTTCATCTGGCGGCCGGCGCTGGCTGGCTCATGGGCCAGGTCTGCGTGCGCGTAGAGCTGGGCGAACCACTGCTGCACGGTGAGCTCACCGATGGCGAGCATGAAGGTCATGTCACGATAGTAACCGCTCCGCCAATCGCCGTTCCGGAACTGCTTGGCCATGCACACCTGGGCAAGCTCCTTGCCATCGCCGAAGATCCCGAACTTGGCCTTGCCGGTGAGCACCTCCTTGCGGCCCAGCAGGCTGGCCTCGCGGCTTTCGTTCACAAGGCGGTAGTCGCGCAGGATCTCCGCCCGCACCTCCTCCAGGGTCATGCCTTCTTCCGCTTCAACAGCCTGGTCACGTCGTGCCATGGTACGCTCGCAATGGGATGCTCCAAAGGTAGCGCCTGTGCGCCGATCGGCCATGCCGTACCGCCCTGGTCGGGTCAGCGCTTCACATGGTGCGACCGCTGCATCAGCGTGCGTCCGCCCATTTCGATGCGTACCAGGTAGCTGCCTTCTGCAAGCATGGCATCTCCGAGGTCCCAACGTGCCTCGCCAGCCACGAACAGCACCGTACCGCTTAGCGCCGTCCGGCCGTCCATGCCTATCAGCGTGGCCGTGGCCGCACCCTCTGCATCGGTGACACGCAGTTGCAGCTGGTCCGCGAAAGGTGACGGGTAGGCGCGGAGCCCGCCTTCAGCCAGGCCCAGCTCCGTTATGCCTACACCTGCCGCCGCGCTGGTCAGCACATTGAGGGTGTGCCTGCCATTGGCGGCCCCGGTGCTATGTTCTGCCACCCCGATCAGGCGCAGGTTGCTCATATTGAAACCAGCCGGCACGGTGTACGTGTAGTTCGCGGTGTAGGTAGTGCCCACCACCGGGGTGTTGGGGACCACGCCCGTACTGCCGTTCGCACCGCCCAACATGGCACGCATGACACCCTGGTGCAGGTAGTTGGCCGGTGCGTTCGTCTGAGCTGCGGCCACGTTGTCCTCCAGCAGGTAAACGTTCAATTTGTGCGTTCCGGGGAAGCTGTACGTGTAGGTGGCGCTGAGCGTAACGGTCAACTGACGGGTGGTGGTATTGATGCTCGCGGTCATGCCCAGCTCCACGGGTGATACCCCTGTGCGGCGCTGTGCGAATTCCGCGGCCCATGCAGGGTGGTTGGGGCCGATCACCGATGTGCCAAGGTCGCCCATCTCGAAGATGCCCGCAGGGGTGTTCACCTGACCGTATTGCCCGAAGTAGGTGATGCACTCCGCGCAGTCGTCCAATGCATCGCTGAGGTGGAACCTCGCCACGGCCTGCATGGCGTCATCGTCAAGCAGGCTGGTGGTGCTGTTGCACGGGGGGCAAACAGGGCACCAGGTCTCTGTGCGGACCTCGAGCAACACGGCCTTGTCCGCCCAGGCGTTGAGCGCGGTGAACGTGTAGGTGAGCGTGTCATTGGTCCGGTCGGTCTCACCGGCCACATCCACCCATACCTTCAAGGTCCGCGCGCCTTGGGTGGTGTTCAGCGGCACCGGGTGGTTCACCTCCCAGTAGGAATTGTTGATGATACCATTGCCACCAACGGTGAACGGGTCCATGCTCTGGACGGCACCACCGTTGAGCCGCCATTTCACAGCGAACGAAAAGAAGGCCGTGCCACCCGCGTTCCGAACACGTGCTATGATCGGCAGGTCCTGACCGGCCCGTATGTAACGGGGGATGCCGTTGCTGGTAAGGTAGGCGTTCTGGGCGTGACCGGAAGAGGCGGCCCCGACGGCGATCGCGAGGGCCAGAACATGGCGTAGGATGTTCATGTGCAGGGATCGAACAGTGGCTCGAAGATAACGCACCGGGGCGCCCGCTGTTCGCCACATGGGGCGGAGGCGGGTCCTGGGGGGGTCATTGGTCGGGTGTGCCGCCGAAGGCATAGCGCACCAGGTTGGCGCCCATCTGAAGCGCTTTGGTCCGCACGGCTTCGCTGTCGCCATGCACCCCCGCATCCTCCCAACCGTCGCCCAGGTCGCACTCCAGGTCGTAGAACACCACCACGCGGCCCTCCCAGATGAGCGCATAACCCCGCGGGGGCTTGTCATCGTGCTCGTGGACCTTGGGCAGGCCGTTGGGGAAGTCGAATTGCTGGTGGTAGACGGGATGTGCGAACGGCAGCTCCACCAATTCCAGCTCTGGGAACAACCGCGCCAGCACCGGCCTCACGAAGGGGTCCATACCATAGTTGTCGCTGATATGGAGGAAACCACCAGCGATGAGGTAATTGCGCAGGTTGTCCACCTCCTGCGGGCTGAGGGTCACGTTGCCATGGCCCGTCATGTGTACGAACGGGTGGTTGAAGAGGTCGGGGCTCCCCACCTCCACGGCCGGCACATCGGGGTTGATGTTCATGCCAAGCCTGCTGTTGCAGAACTTCACAAGGTTCGGTAAGGCGGTAGGGTTCCCATACCAATCACCACCTCCGCTGTATTTGAGCACGGCCAGTTGATAGGCCGACTGGGCGTGCGTGTCCAAGCTGCCGGAAAGCAGGACGATGGCCAGCGCAAGAGGGCGAAGCATGGTGCGAAGTTACAGGTGCGTGCGGTCGTCGGGTTCAGCCCCGCTGCTGTGCCAGGCTCATCCAGGCGCATGCGGCAAGCGCGGCGGTCTCCGTGCGCAGGCGCGCGCAGCCGATGGATACCGCGGTGAAGCCAGCTGCCTGCAGCAACGATGCTTCACCCGCGCTGAGGTCGCCCTCCGGACCGATGAGCACCACCGCTCCGGTATCCTTCCGGTACGTGTCCATCAGTGATCCATGCCGTCCTTCGCACCAGCCGAACAGCCGCTGGGGGGGAAGGGGTGCCGCCATCAATTCCTTCAAGGGGGTGAGGGCAGAGATCCGCGGCAGCCAGCGGCGACGGCTCTGCTTCATGGCGCTGATGGCCACCCGCTCCAGCCGGTCCACACGCAGGCGGCTGCGCTCCGTACGCTCGGTCTCCACCGGGACGATGCTGTCCACCCCGAGCTCAACGGCCTTCTCCACGAACCACTCGAAGCGGTCGCTGGTCTTGGTGGGGGCCACGGCGAGGTGGATCGGATGCGAACGTTCGGCGGCCGATCGTTCCACATCAATGATCTGCACCCGCACACCACGTTTGCTGCAGGCCACAATGGAAGCTCGGGCCAGCGCACCACGCCCATCCAGCAGTCCCACGGCGGTGCCCGCCTGCAGGCGCAGTACGTGGTGCGCATGGTGGGCCTCCTCCTCGGGAAGGTCGATCTCCGGGAGGTCGGTCAGGGGGCAGTGGAAGAGGTGCATGGTTCAGGGGTGGGCGGAGGAGAGGGATCGCCGGCTCCAGCGAACAGTGAGGCAGATCGCACCGATGAATCCTGCAGCGCCGGCGATGGGCCCGAGGTGGAGGAGGTCGGTCCAGGGGCCTCCACCGGTATGTCCGTTCAACAGGGCGGGCAGCACAACGTCCAAGAAGGGGCGCTCGATGCCCGTAGGCAGGCTGTAGCCGGAGGTCAGGCGCGCGCCGATGTTCATCACAACTCCCAACCCACCCACCCACAGGAACCACCTGCGCACGGCCGGGGTCCATGGCAGCAGTGGAAGTCCGGTGGCAAGCAGCAGCACGGCAACGCTGGTGAGGTGTCGCGGCCCCCACGCCCATCCTCCCCACCACATGCTGTGTGCGCTCAGCAGCACTATCAACGTGGCGGATGGGACGATCAAGGGATGCAGCAGGATGCTGCGAAGGTCTTCAACGATCGGTCTTGCAGCCAAGTGGTACAGGATCGGCAGGGTGATGGGAGCGTGTACGAAGAGGCCCCGGTAACCGCTGAACAGCAGGCCCCACAGCGCCTGGGGGGAGGGGAGCGCCAGGCCCAGGTAGCGGCTGGTGTCGGCGTGCAGCGCCGTGTGGTCATAGGGGAGGCTGAAGGGCGATCCGCTCACTGCCGTGTTGTGCGCCACCAGCAGCACCAATGCTGGCAGACCTCCCGCGAAGAAGCTGGTGAGCGCCGGCCATTGCCTGCGGTACGCCCCCTGTACGGACCACGCCAGCGGGAACAGGAACAGGCTATATTCGCACATCACTGCCGCGCCTGCCAGCAGGCCACTGACCAGGTAGCGCTGGCGGCGCCTTGTTTCCCATGCCAGCAGCAGGAACAGGGCAGCGGGCAGGTGGCCTTGGAAGCTGCCTGCGTAGAGGAAGGGGAACGCGCCCAGGAAGGCGAACAGGCTCAGGAGGTAGGCGCGATGTGGCGGGTGGCGTTCCTCCAGTCTGCGCCAGGTGTAGAGCATGATGAGGGCCAGCGGCAGGCTGCCACAAAGGAAGCCGCCAAGCGCGATGAGCCCGTCGGTGAGCACCCCACATGCACCGGGCGTGACCCATCCAAGATGATAGGCCGCAAGCCATATCGGTGCCACGAGCAGCGCAGGTAATGGTGCTTTCTCCGAATAGTAGTGCCCGTTCACATAGGCCTTGTCGTTCGTCTGCTCATGATAGGCATCGATGCAGAGGTCTCCGCGCTCGGTGATGGCTGCCACAGTAGCGGCGCGGCTGATGGTGTTCGCATTGCGGCCCAGGTCGGGATACCAGCTGCAGATGGCAAGCAGGAGCAGGAACGGCAGGATGCGACGCAAGGCCCGGGTCACTGTTTCCTGAAGTCGAGCTTGTAGAAGTGGAAATCGGGGCTGTGCAGGTCCACCTTGAAGCCGTTGACCTTATGGTCCGCGTCAAAGGTGAAGGTGGTGTAACCGGGCTCCAGGAAGGGGTCGGCGTGCAGCCACTGGAAGGTGTCGTAGTGCCAGTGGCCGAGGGTTCCGGTCAGCAGGTCCTTGGCGGGCTGGAAGGTGAGCTGCAGGGTGCCGTTCACCTCGGTGATGGTGGCGGTGCCATAGATCTTGTCCGTGTAGGTGCCGGCATAGTTGCCCAACGGGAGGGAGGGCTTGGTCTTGGCTACGCGGGCGGCCAGACGATCAGCGCGTCGCTTGGCCTCGCGTTCGGCGCGTTTGGCCACCCGGGGGAGCATGTCGGCCACCGGGTCGGCCTGGCCTTCGCCCAGGTAGAGGTCCAGGATCTTGTTGGTGATGGCGAAGACGCTGTAGGTCTCGCCATTGCCCAGGGCGATCACGGCGAGGTCCTTGTCCGGCACCACGGCATGGTTGAGGATGAAACCGGGCATGCCGCCGCTGTGGGTGATCACGGTGTGGCCGTTGTTCTCTTCGAGGAACCAGCCGAGCGCAGCGCCATCGCGACGACCGCCCATGGGCAGGTGCGAGCTGGTGAGGGTGGTGTAGGTGGCCGGGCTCAGGAAGGGCTTGCCGTTCACCTTGCCCT
>CAZLGY010000113.1:0-2287 GCA_964559165.1 uncultured Chryseobacterium sp. | reverse complement strand
GCGTCCCACTTGGCGAGGTCGGTCACGCAGCTGTTGATCCCAGTGGCGCCATCGGCACCTTGCAGCGCCTGGTAGGGCATGCTTTTCTGCGGCGCGGCAGGGTCCTGCCCCTTGCGGACATGGGGGAGCGCCACATCGGTGAAGCGCGCCAGGTCGGCGGTCTCCACGGTGGTGCGCGACATGCCCAAGGGTTGCAGGATGCGTTCGGTGACGAAGGCGTCCCAGGTCTTGCCGCTCACGGCCTCGATGAGCTGTGCCGCGGCGATGTACATCAGGTTGCTGTAGCCGAACTCATCCCGGAAGGCGTGGGTGAAGGGCTCGTTGGCATGGCGCTCCAGGATCTCGCGCTGGTCGAGGTCCGTGCCGTACCAGAGCAGGTCGCCATCGAAGGTGATCCAGCCGCTGCGATGGCACAACAGGTCCTTCACCATCATGTGCTCGGTCACATAGGGGTCCGGGGTCTTGAACCACGGCATGTGCTTCACCACCGGGTCGTTCCAGGCGAGCTTGCCGTCGTCCACCAAAAGTCCCACAGCGCAGGCGGTGAAGGCCTTGCTGATGCTGGCCACGAAGAAGATGCTGTTCGGGGTCACCGGCTCGGGCCTGGCCAGGTCCAGCTTGCCATAGCCCTTGCTCCAGACCAGCTGGCCGTCCTTTACAATGCCCACCGCGAGTCCGGGCTGATCGAACTTCACCACCGCATCGGCGATGTAGGTGTCGAGGGCGTTGAGGTCAGGCTGTTGTGCCTGGGTGAACAGTGCGAGGCCCAGGACGGGCAGTAGGAGGGGGATCCGAAGGCTCATGCTGCGAATATCCGGAACCACGCTGTCATTCCTCGCCCTCGCCCGTTTCCACTTCCCCTTCCGTGGGCTCCACCTTGGCCCCCTTCAGTTCGGTTCCAGGTTCCACGCCACCCAGCACCTCCAGGTTGATGCCGTCGCTGAGACCGGTCTTGATGTAGGTCTTCTTCCATTCCTCACCGGTCTTCACCTGCACGAAGGCGCTGTCGCCCTTCTCGTTGAACTCCACGATGCTCTCGGGCACGGTATAGACACTGTCGCGCTGTTCGAGCACGATGTCGGCGTTGGCACTGTATCCGCTCCGCAGGGTCTGTCCCTCCTTCACTTTTACGGCAGCGCGGATCTCGAACTGGATCGCACCGTTCTCTTCCACGCCCTTGGGAGCGATGTACTCCAGGTCGGCGTCCCACCGGGCGTTCTCGATCGCACCCACGGTGAGCACCACCGGCATTCCGAGCTTCACTTTGCCCACCTCGCTCTCGTCCACCTTGCCCTGGAAGATGAGGTCGGTCATGTCGGCGATGGCGGCGATGGTGGTGCCCTCGTTGAAGTTGTTGCGTTCGATCACGCTGTTACCCTCCTTCACCGGCACATCGAGCACCATGCCGTCGATGGTGCTGCGTACGATGGTGTTGCCGGCGCTGCTGCGGCTGATGCCGTCGCGCACCACCTGCAGGGCCTCCTTCGCCGCGGCCACTTCCTGGTCGGCGTTCTTCAGTGCGATGTCGAAGCCCTGCATTTCCGCTGCGCTGATCACGCCCTTGTCGGCCAGCGGCTTGTTGCGGTCGTAGTTGAGGCGTGCGTTCTGTCGGGCGATCTCGGCGTTGGCCACCCGGTTCTCGGCGTTGCTCAGGCTGAGCATGTCCGGCACGATCTTGATCTTGGCGAGCGGCTGGTCGCGCTTCACCACATCACCGGCCTCCACGTACAGTTCGGCGATGATGCCGCTCACCACCGGCTTGATGAGGATCTCCTTGCGCGGCACGATCTTGCCGTTGGCCACGGTCTTCTTCAGCACGTTGTTGCGCATGGGCCGTTCCACGGTGAATTCCTCCGGTCGGCTGGCGCTCTTCTCGTAGAGGAAGTACATCGTCCAGATGAACAGGGCGCCAAGCCCGGCCAGCAGGAGGTACTTGAGGGTCTTTTTCATGGATGGGTGTGAAGGTGGTGGATGCGGCCTTAATCGGCGCGCAGTGCGTCAACAGCTTTGATGGTGAGCGCGCGGCGGGCTGGCATCAGGCCGGCCAGCAGGCCTGCTGCGGTGAGAACGGCGAAGGCCACGAGGGCCACCGACAGGTCCACGCCAGGGTCCTTGAAGAACTTGGTATCTCCGGTCATGCCACGAACGGCCTCCAGCACGCCCACACCGGCCAGCAGCCCGAAGTAGCCGGCGATGAAGGTGAGTGTGAGCGCCCCCTGCACGATCTGTGCGGTGATGGTGCGCGGGGTGGCGCCGAGGCTGCGCCGGATGCCGATCTCCTTGGTGC
>CAZLGY010000112.1:0-8129 GCA_964559165.1 uncultured Chryseobacterium sp. | reverse complement strand
AGCTCGCGATCAAGGCGCGCGACGGCAAGCTGAGCATCGACGAGATGACCGGCGGCACCTTCACCATCACCAACGGCGGCGTGTTCGGCAGCATGCTCAGCACGCCCATCATCAACCCGCCGCAGAGCGCCATTTTGGGCATGCACAACATCGTGGAGCGCCCGGTGGCCGTCAACGGCCAGGTGGTGATCCGCCCCATCATGTACGTAGCGTTGAGCTACGATCACCGCATCATCGACGGCAAGGAGAGCGTGAGCTTCCTGTACAAGGTGAAGGAGATGATCGAGGACCCGAACAAACTGGTGTTCGGCGGCAAGGATCCGGGGGAGGTGCTATTGGGCCTTTAAGGGCAGGATACACGATGGCGATCTGGTCGCATAGGACCTGTCCGGCCATGGCCACATGACCGCCAGGTCGACCTTGTTCGATGCTTGATCCCGCCCGGTCCACCTTCACGCTGTTCGGTCATTGTGCGTGAACGTCCATTCCCTTGGCTCCTCCGTACCCGTATTCAGGGGTCGGAGACATCCACTACGATCAGGTCCGTGCTGTCAGCACTGAAATACAGGCTGCGCCACTGTCGACCCTCCGAAATGGTCGCATGCAGGCCGATGTGGTCAGCCCCAAGAGATCCCGTATCGAAGTGACCGCTATCACGGTCTGGATCGAGCATGGTGCCGTCGAACGTGTATTCGGCAGTGCCGAGCACCCTGCGGAGTTCCGCTGCGGTCGTGGTTACGCGCAGAAAGATGGTGTCATCCAGTTTGGGCAGCAATGCGTCCTTGTGGGCGATCACATGAACGCTGCCTGGAGCGGGTGTGCCGAAGAGGGTGCCATAGAGCTCCTCTCCTGAACGCGGGGAAGTGAGTGCGCGCACCTCATCGATCGTACGGTTCGCGAGGAGGTAGGCTGCGTATGTGCCGCTCAGACCGGCCAAGGCCAGGGTGGCCAATGCGGCATAAAGGAGGCTGAAGCGCCGGATCACGATGGACGCAATGAAGAGCACCATGCTTGACGCGCCCAAGGCGAACGCGATGACGATACCAACGAGAATGGGTGACATGGGACCACGAAGATGCACAGATGCGATGGATACGGGGTCGACGATCATTCATCGGGGGCCATCCCACACGCGCTTGTTGACAAGTGCCATGTTCCTGTGGCTCAGCACCGCAGATCATGGGAATAGGTTTGTCATGCACCGGTTTGACCTTTGTTCCGGTCCGCGTCCCGTTCTCCGGCAAACCTGGCATACGTAGCTGTGCGGGTGCACTTGACAACTCGGGCCGGCACCGCAGATCAAAGCATCGGAGGTTCGGTCCGGAGGCACTTTATTGATCGATCCATGGCAGCATCCCTACGCCTTCTGCATGCGATCCGCTCCGGCGGACCCGCGATCCGTCACCTCCTGAGCTCTGTAGTACCCGCGCTTGCGATGCTCCTGCTTTGGCAGACCGAAGCGCGTGCCACCCATGCCATGGGAGGTGAGCTCACGTATGAGTGCGTGGGAAATGGGATCTATCGGGTACGCCTCAATTTCTACCGCGACTGCAATGGTGTTGCCGCGCCTACGAATTGCAGCAATGGCAGGCAGTTCCGGCTCGTGAGCCCCAACTGTGGCACGACCCTCAACCCCTGCTTCGGACTTGACGGGGTGGACCTGGTGACACCGATCTGCGTGTCAGCCGTTGATCGGTGCAACAGCTCCTCGGGTGTCTATGGGATCCAACGCTATCGGTACAGCGCCCTTGTGAACCTAAGTGCTTACAGCGGCTGTGGAACGGATTGGACGATCAGCTGGGACCTGTGTTGCCGAAACAACGCGATAACCTCGCTGAACAACCCCGGCAACAGGAATCTCTACCTCACGGCGACCCTGAACAGTACGCTTCCCCAATGCAACAATTCGCCGCGCTACTTGAACGATCCGACACCGTTCGCGTGTGTGGGTCAGCAGGTGAGCTACAACCATGGGTTCAATGATGTGGATGGCGATTCCCTCTCCTTCGAACTGACCCCGGCACTTGGTTCCAATGGCAGTGCCATTCCGTACAACGCCGGATATTCCTTCCTGCAGCCGGTGGTCACCGGAGGTGGAGCCAATGCGGTCCAGGTGAACCCCGTGACGGGTACGATCACCTTCGTGCCGAGCATCCAGCAATTCGCCGTGGTCACCGTTCGGGTGCGTGAGTGGCGCAACGGTGTGCAGATCGGCAGTTACCTGCGCGATGTTCAGTTCGCCATCATCGCCTGCAGCAACAGCCTTCCAGCGGTGAGCGGCGTGAACGGAACGGGTGCATACACATTCGAGGTGTGTGCTGGTGAACCGTTCTGTTTCAATGTGAACAGCAGCGATGCGGATGCGGGGCAGACCGTGACCATGACCTGGAACAACGGTATTCCCGGAGCCACCTTCAATACCACGGCTGGTCCCCTGCCCGTGGGTACGTTCTGCTGGACGCCGCCGGTAAGTGCCATCGGTCAGAACCTGTTCTCGGTGAACGTGCGCGACGATGCATGTCCCCAAGTGGGTTTGAACAACTTCGGGTTCGCGATCCAGGTGACACCACCATTCACCCCGGCCAATGCAGGACCCGACCAGAGCGTTTGTGGTTTCACAACCACCCTTGCTGCTCAGCAACCCTATGTCCAGGCGGGCGGACAATGGACCGTGGTAAGCGGAACCGGCATTTTTGCCAACGCCGCGGACCCTTCCAGCCAGGTCAGTGGTCTATCCACCGGTGCCAACGTATTCCGTTGGACGGTGAACTATGGCACGTGCGGTACCACGAGCGATGAGGTCACCGTTACCGCATTCGATCCCGGCCAGGCGGTGGCCAACGCCGGACCCGACCAGGAGCTGTGCGCTGCGCCCGGAACCGGAGCCAGCGTGTCCTTGAGCGCCAACGTGGCAGTTGCGCCCGCCTTTGGAACATGGACGGTCGTGACAGGTACCGGGACCTTCGTTGACGCCAACAGTCCCGTCACCTCGGTCACCGGGTTGTCCATCGGTGCCAACACCTTCCGCTGGACCATCAGCAACGGCGCCTGCGACCCCCCGACGAGCGATCAGGTCACCATCTTCGTATTCAGCAGCGCACAGGCCGCTGCCAATGCAGGGGCGGATCAGCAGGTATGTCTGCCTGTGACCAGCACCACCCTTGCCGCGAACGCCCTTACCTTCCCTGCCACCGGTCAGTGGACCGTGGTGAGCGGTTCAGGCACGTTCGCCAACGCCAGCCAGCGGAACACCGTGGTCAGCGGCTTGTCCGTGGGCATAAACATCCTTCGCTGGACCGTTAGCAACGGCCCCTGTGTGCCGCCCACCACCAGCGATGAGGTCAGCATCCTCGTCTTCGATCCGGCAAGCCCTGCAGCCAATGCCGGTCCGGACCAACAGGTCTGTGCGTCGATCTCCGTGCTGGCGGGCAATGTCCCGCTTGCGCCTGCCACCGGCCAATGGACCGTGGTGAGCGGTAGTGGGACATTCACGAACGCCACCAGCCCGACCTCAGGTGTGAGCGGCCTGGCCATCGGCAGCAATGTGTTCCAGTGGACCCTGAACAACGGTGCTTGTGCAGGTGGTGTTACGAGCGACCTGGTGACCATTGTGCGCTTTGATCCCGCCACGCCTGCAGCAAATGCAGGCCCCGACCAGGACCTTTGTACCTCGGGTGGTACTGCTGGTGCCACACTGGCAGCGAATTCGATGACCTTTCCGGCAACGGGCACCTGGACCGTGGTGAGCGGAACCGCAACGATCACCGATCCAGCAAGCGCCACCACCACAGTGACAGGTATGACGCCGGGCACCGTGGTGTTGCGCTGGACGATCAACAATGGCCCATGCACCCCGCCTGCCACAAGTGATGAGGTCGTCCTGCGCATCTTCAGTGCGTCCGCACCTGCGGCGAGCGCCGGAACGGATCAGGACCTCTGCGCACCGGTGGCAAGCGTCACCCTGCAGGCCAGCACGGCGGTGGCTCCGGCCACCGGGACCTGGACCGTGGTGAGCGGCAGTGGTGTTTTTGCGAACGCCAACGATCCTGCCACCTCGGTGAGCGGTATGGCCATCGGCAGCAACATTTATCGATGGACCATCAACAACGGTCCTTGTGCGGGTGCCATCACTTCCGATGAGGTCAGGATCCGCCTCTTCGATCCTTCCATCGCGTCGGCCAATGCGGGTGCCGATCAGCAGCTCTGTGGCGTAACAGGCACCAACCTGTCCGCAGGTGCCGTGAGCGCGCCTGCCACCGGTGCCTGGACCCTGCTCAGCGGGGTGGCAACCATCGTCGACCCGGCGAACCCTGCAGCATCCGTGACCGATCTTGGGGTCGGCGCGAACGTGTTCCGCTGGACGGTGAGCAATGGGCCCTGTGGTAGCTCCAGCGACGATGTGACCATCTTCCGGTTCGATCCCAGTAGCCCAGCGGCCAATGCGGGCCCCGACCAGAGCATCTGTGTTCCGGTCGCTCCCAGCACGGTTGTGCTCGCGGCCAGTGCGGTCATCTTCCCGGCAACGGGTCAATGGACGGTGGTGAGCGGGAGTGGCACGTTCGCTGATGCCAGCAATCCCAGCAGCACCGTGAGCGGACTTGCGCCCGGAGTCAATGAATTCCGCTGGACCGTGAGCAACGGACCCTGTCCGGACGGTGTCACAAGTGATGTGATGCGTGTGCTCGTGTTCAGCGATAGCAACCCGCAGGCCAATGCCGGTCCGGACCAATCGCTTTGCACCACCAGCGGCACGATCACCATGGCGGGCAGCGCCTTGATCGCCCCAGCCACGGGGTCATGGACATTGGTCAGCGGTACAGGTACCATCACCGATCCAGGTAGTCCGACCACGACGGTGTCGGGTATCGGCGTTGGCCAGAGCATCTTCCAATGGACCGTGAGCAACGGACCCTGCGATGTGGTCAGTACGGATCAGATGAGCGTGTTCATCTACGACCCGAACAACCCTGCCGCCAGCGCTGGCGCAGACCAGAGTTTCTGCACACCACTTACCGGGACCGCACTTGAAGGCAGTACGGTCACTTTCCCTGCCACGGGTGTCTGGAGCATCGTGAGCGGCACCGGTACCTTCGTGGACGCCACCGACCCGGGTACCACGGTGAACGGCCTCGGGCTTGGGACCAACCAGTTCGCTTGGACCGTTAACAACGGAGTTTGTCCGAACGCGGTGACCACGGATGTGGTCCAGGTGGAGTTGTTCAATGGGAATGCACAGGCTGCGGACGCAGGCCCCGATCAAGGTGTGTGCGGCACCACCATCCCCGTGGTACTGGGCGCCAATGCTCCCTCGGGTCTTGCCACCGGCACCTGGTCGGTGGTAGCGGGTACCGGCAATTTCAGCAGTGCCAGTGCTCCGAACGCCACGGTCACCGGCCTCAGCATCGGTGTGAACACCCTGCGCTGGAGCATCGATAATGGCGCCTGCGGGATCACCAGTGACCTGGTCACCATTCTGGTTTACGACCCCAATAACCCCCTGGCGGACGCAGGTACCGATCAGGAACTCTGCACACCGACAACGAGCGCTGCACTGCTGGGCAGCCCACTTACGGTGCCTGCGGTGGGCGTGTGGACCCTGGTCACCGGCAGCGGTACCATCGCCAACCCGAACAATGCTGCTACCGCGGTGAGCGGTCTCGCGATCGGCGCCAATGTGTTCCGCTGGCAGGTGAACAACGGTGCATGCGCCGATCCCATCACACAGGATGAGGTCACCATTTTCCTGTACGAGCAGGACGCACCGCCGGCCAATGCAGGTCCGGACCAGGAGCTGTGCACCCCGGTCAACACCGTGCAAATGGCGGCCAACAGTGCGGTGGGCAGTGCTCTGGGGACATGGAGCCTTGTGGCGGGTGGCGGCAACATCGCCAACGTCAACGATCCGAACACCACGATCTCTGGATTGCCGGTCGGTATCAATGTGTTCGAATGGAGCATCAGTAACGGTCCATGTGGGACCAGCACCGATCAGGTCCGGATCCTTGTTTTCGATGCCAACAACGATGAAGCGGATGCAGGCCCTGACCAGGAGCTGTGCACACCAACAGCAAGTGCAGTCCTCGCAGGAAGTGCGCTTACATCGCCTGCCTCCGGCCAGTGGACCTTGGTGAGCGGCAGTGGCGTCATCGCCGACCCATCGTCGCCATCCTCAACGGTTTCCGGACTTGCCGTAGGTGAGAACATCTTCCGGTGGACCGTGAGCAACGGCCCTTGTTCGACAGGTACCACCACGGATCAGGTGAGCATCTTCCTCTTCGATGCTTCCAACGCCATTGCCGACGCCGGCTCCGATCAGGAGTTCTGCACGCCGGTGAGCTCGACAACGCTGTCCGGAAGTCCCGTGATCCCGCCTGCGACCGGTAGCTGGCAATTGGTGAGCGGATCGGGCACCATCGTTTCGCCGGGCAGCCCCATCACGGAGGTTACGGGAATGACGGTGGGCGAGAACATTTTCCGTTACTCGGTGAGCAATGGTCCTTGTGCCAATGGCCAGACCGTAGATGAGGTCAGCGTCTTCATATTCGATGGAGGCAATGCGGTGGCCGATGCTGGACCTGACCAGGAACTGTGCACGCCGAACACCAGTACCAACCTGTCCGGTAGTGCTGTCATCGCACCTGCCAGGGGCCAGTGGACACTGGTCGGTGGGGGGGGCAGCATCGCCGATCCTGCGTCCCCATCCACCTTGGTATCCGATATGCCGGTGGGTGAGAACATCTTCCGTTGGACGGTGGAGAACGGTCCGTGCGCCGAAGGCATCTCCTTCGATGAGGTCCGCATTTTCGTCTTCGATGCGAACAACCCCATTGCTGATGCCGGTGATGATCTGCAGCAGTGCACGCCCAATACCATCACCACCCTTGCAGGCAGCGCGCTGATCTTCCCCGCCACCGGCACGTGGACGCTTGTGGCAGGCCAAGGCAGTATCACGTCGCCGACCAGTTCCACCACCACGGTGATCGATCTCGGTGTTGGAGAGAACATCTTTGAGTGGACCGTTAGCAACGGTCCCTGTTCCAATGGTGTCACCAGCGATCGTGTGAGCATTTTCATCTTCGACCAGAACAATACGCAGGTCGATGCTGGGAACGACCAGGATCTCTGCTCCCCGGTCCCGTCCACCTTCCTCCAGGCCAGCCCGGTCATTTTCCCGGCCTCCGGTACATGGACCCTGCTCAGCGGAAGCGGGACCATTGTGGACGTGAATTCGCCGACCACCGAGATACTCAACCCGGGCATTGGTGAGAACGTCTTTGAGTGGAGTGTCGTCAACGGTCCATGCGAGAGCGGTGCAGGGTCGGATATCGTGGTGATCCGCGTGTTCGACGAGAACAACCCGGTGGCCGATGCAGGTCCCGACCAGGAGCACTGTTCCCCCGACATCTTTACCGTCCAGCTTACCGGCAGTCCGGTCACCTTCCCGGCGCTCGGGACGTGGACACTGGTGAGCGGTAGTGGAAGCATTGCCAACGCGAACGATCCCAATACGACCGTTTTCGATATAACCATCGGCGAAAGTGTATTCCTGTGGACGGTGGATAACGGGCCTTGTGCGACCGGTATCACCACTGATGAGGTGCGGGTCCGCATCTTCGACGAGAACAACCCGGATGCCGCAGCAGGTGACGACCAGAGCTTTTGCACCCCTGTAAGTTCTGCTGCACTCAACGGAAGTACGGTCAACTTCCCCGCCACCGGTACCTGGACCGTTGTCAGCGGAAGCGGCACAGTGGTTGACCCTGCACTGCCGAACACTACAATAACGGCCCTTACGCCGGGTGTGACAGTGGTGGAGTGGACCGTGAGCAATGGTCCCTGTGCGAACGGTATCACGAGCGATCAATCGCTGATCACCCTCTTCGATGCGAACAACCCTGTGGCTGATGCCGGTGCCGACCAGGAACTGTGCACACCGACCGGCACCACCACGACATCGGTCCTGCAAGGCAGCAACGTGATCTTGCCCGCAGTCGGCACCTGGACGCTCGTTGGTGGTGCGGGTGACATCGTCGACCCCAACGATCCGAACAGCGCTGTGACCGGTCTGGGCATCGGTGAGAACGTGTTCCTCTGGACGGTGAGCAATGGGGTCTGCGATGACCCGATCA
>CAZLGY010000111.1:7873-8266 GCA_964559165.1 uncultured Chryseobacterium sp. | reverse complement strand
CATCAAGGACAACAAGATGAACGTGGAGCAGTACGTGAAGAGTGCGGACAAGGACCTCGCCGTGACCGGCTTCAAGCGCCACTCGCTGACCATCTGATGTTCGCAGATAACTGATATGGAGAGGGGGGCTTCGGCCTCCCTCTTTTACTTTTCACCCCGCACAACGATCACCGCATGGCCAGCACCTACTCCCGCATCCTCCTGAAGCTCTCCGGCGAAAGCCTCATGGGCGACCAGTCCTACGGCATCGATAGTGCCCGCCTGGGTCTGTATGCCGACGAGATCATCGCCGTGGCCCAACGGGGTGTGCAGGTGGCCGTGGTGATCGGTGGGGGGAACATCTACCGGGGCATGCAGGCCGAGGGTGCCATCGATCGTGTCCAGGGCGACCAC
>CAZLGY010000111.1:0-7863 GCA_964559165.1 uncultured Chryseobacterium sp. | reverse complement strand
TGGGCATGCTGGCCACCGTGATCAACAGCCTGGCCCTGCAAAGTGCATTGGAGGCCAAGGGCTACCAGACGCGCCTGCTCACGGCCATCAAGATGGAACAGATCGCTGAACCGTTCATCCGCAGGCGTGCCGTGCGGCACCTGGAGAAGGGCCGTATCGTGATCTTTGGCGCGGGTACGGGAAATCCCTACTTCACCACTGACACGGCCGCCAGCCTGCGCGCCATTGAGATCGAGGCCGACGTGATCCTGAAGGGTACCCGCGTGGACGGTATCTACACCGCAGATCCGGAAAAGGACAGCAGCGCCACGAAGTATGAGCGCATCAGCTTCGATGAGGTTTATGCCCGCGGACTGAACGTGATGGATATGACGGCCTTCACCCTGTGCAAGGAGAACAACCTGCCCATCATCGTCTTTGACATGAACAGGGCCGGGAACCTCATGCGCCTCGTACAGGGCGAGCAGGTCGGCACCCGGGTGGAGCTTTGACCGCTCAGGTCCGCGTGGCCACCACCAGGTATTCGTGCACCTCGTAGGTTCGTGGTGTCCGGCTGGCGGCGCGGAAGAAGGCGTGGCCACAGCCCGGACGCATGCGGTCGTGGAGTTCCACGGCGATCGTGCCAACGCGGTCCATCCATCCCGGTCCAGGTTGTTCGAACAGCTCCAGTTCGCCGCCTTCGATATCCAGTTTCAGCAGGTCGCATTCCGCCCATCCTGCCTCGTCCAGCAGCGTGTCCATGCTGATCGCGCGGATACCCTGTTCGCCGGCCATCAGTGGTCGTGCATGAAAGGATGAATGACGCAGGCCTTCGCGTTCGAACCCGATGGTACCGTCCACAGGGGTGAGTGCGGCTTGCACCGCACGCACCCCCGGCACACCCTGCAGATTGCGTTGCAGCAGGGCGAAATTGTCCGGGTCGGGTTCCACGGCGATCACCTCCACATGGGGCCAGCGTGCCTTGAACCAAAGGGTGGCCATGCCGATGTTCGCGCCGGCATCGATGAGGGTGCGGGGGGGCTTCGAGATCGGGAACCGGTAACCATGGTCCATCACCACCTCATCGAAGATGGCCAGGTCACTGGTGCCTGTTCGCACGGTGAGCGGCGCTGCAAGATCGGGAACGGTGATGCGTGCCAGGTGTCCCGGACCGCGTTGTTTGATGAGCAGGATCCGAAGACCGGTGACCGGCCCAAGGCGCAGCAAATGCTGGACCAGGTGCTTCAGGGCTTTGCGCAGGCGCATGCGTCGGCCAAGGTAAGCGGTGGTTCGGACCGCTTCATCACCCGGTTGGTTTCTGTTAAATTCGCGCTCCATTCAGACCGCCATGATCGACACCGCCGCCGTGATCAAGACCTGCGAGGAGCACATGCAGAGCGCTTACGTGCACCTGGACAACGAGCTGACCAAGATCCGTGCCGGTGCCGCCAGTCCCGGCATGCTGGAGACGGTGCGTGTGGACTACTATGGACAGATGGTGCCCATCTCCCAGGTGGCGGCCATCAATACCGGCGATGCGCGCACCCTTTTCGTGAAGCCCTGGGAGAAGAAGATGATCGATGCCATCGAGAAGGCCATCATCGCAGCCAACCTCGGCTTCAACCCGAGCAATAACGGGGAGAGCGTGATCATTCATGTGCCGATGCTCACGGAGGAGCGCCGCAAGGCGCTGGTGAAGGCTGCCAACGCCGAAGGCGAGCATGCCAAGGTGGGTGTGCGCAGCAGCCGGCAGAAGGCCATGGAAGCCATCAAGGCCGCCAAGAAGGAGGGCATGCCCGAGGACGCCGCCAAAGGCCTCGAAGCCGAAGTGGAGAAGCTCACCGGCATCTTCAACAAGAAGATCGAAGGCTTGATCGACGCCAAGGAGAAGGACATCATGAAGGTTTGACGGGTCGGGCCTTCAGAGACGGCCCTATGCCCACACCGGACTTCCCTCGCTGCAATTCCGGCACATCTCGATGCTGCTGCGCGCCGTGAGCAACTGCCGCCGGAAGTCATTGTAAGCGTCACTGCGCCATAGTTCGCTGAAGCTGTGCGTGCGCAGGTCACCCAGTACATGGTGCGCGTCCTTGTCGAAGCAGCAGGGAACCACGCGGCCATCCCAGGTGATCACGCAGCTGTGCCACATCTTCCAGCAGTCGTCGGCCAGCTTGTTCTTCACATCCCATACACCTGAGGCGTTGCGGCGGTAACGGGCATACCTGTCCTGTGTGGGGATGAGCGGATGGTCGTCGTGCGGGTCGTAGATCTGGGCGGTCTTGAGCCACAGGTCGTCCACGCCCACCTCCCTATATAGTGCGCGTGCTGCGGGGATCTGGTGCTCGTTCGGCCTCACCACGAGGAATTGGAACACCACGTGCGGTGTCCGGCTCTTCAGCCGGCGTTTCCACTCCACGACGCGCCGTGCACCTTCGATCACCGTGGCCAGGTCGCCTTCACGCCGGTATTGGGCATAGGTGTCCTGCGTGGTGCCGTCAAGCGAGATGATCAGGCGCGTGAGCCCGCTGCGCACGGTGGCCTCGGCCCGCCCTTCATCAAGGAAGTGTGCGTTGGTGCTGGTGGCGGTGTACAGCCCCTTGTCGGCGGCGTAGCGCACCATGTCCAGGAAACCGGGGTTGATGTATGGTTCGCCCTGGAAGTAGAAGGTGAGCGCCCACAGGTCAGGCGCAAGCTCGTCGATGACCCTGCGGAAGAGATCCTCCTTCAGGTTGCCCGTGGGACGTGTGAAGTTGCGCAGGCCACTGGGGCATTCGGGGCAGCGCAGGTTGCAGGCCGTGGTGGGTTCGAAGCTGATGCTGAATGGCATGCCTCCGATGTGCGGCAACCCGCTGCGTTTGGCACGCTGGAAGCTGGACCACAGCCCCCACGCGTTGCGCATACGCCGGACCGTGCCGCTCTCCGCCCATAGCCGTGCATCACGCAGTGCCGCCCTCATCCGGTCCGCAAGGTATGCTGCCCAAGGGCTGTTACCTTGCGCTGCCCTGCGCGTCATGGCCTAAACGGGAAGTGTCCAACTGCATGCGCATCCTCCACCAATTGCTGCTTGCGATCGCAGCTGTACCATGCGTCGCCCAGACCATTGTTGATGGGCGTGTGCTGGACGCCTTTCGGGGTCAACCGCTTGCCTTCGTGCACATCGTACCCGAGGGCATGCGCGACGGTACCACCACTGATATCGACGGCCGCTTCCGGCTGGCTCTTCCCAACGGTCCTTGCATGTTGCGTTTCAGCTATGTGGGCTACAAGCCGCTGCAGCGCATGGCAGAGGTGCAGGGGCCCATGTTGGTGACGATGGAGCAGGCTGCCATGGAGCTGCCCGCCGTGGAGGTCCGTCCCGGCGAGAACCCCGCCCACCGCATCATCGAACGGGCTTATCGCAACCGTCGCATCAACGATGGCCTCACCCGCACCGCGCATCGCTATACCAGTTACACCAAGACCATCTTCACCGGTGATGTGGACAGCGCCCTGTTGGCCGATCCTGCGCGCATGGCTGCCCTGGACTCCGTCGACCGGGAGGCGGTGGACTTCTTCCAACGCCAGCACATCCTGCTCGTGGAGAGCGCCACCAGGCGCAGTTTCCAGCCGCCCGCAAAAAGCCGCGAAGAGATCATCGCCATGCGTGTAAGTGGCCTGAAGGATCCCTCACTGCTGGCAGCCGTGGCTTCCACGCAGACCTTCTCCATCTATGCCCCCCAGATCTCCATCGGTGAGCGGACCTATGTGGGTCCCATTGGTCCGGGTACCATCGACCGGTACCTCTTCCTGCTTGAGGATACCCTCCACCAGGACCGTGACTCGGTCTTTGTTATCCGCTTCCTGCCCAGGCCGGGCAAGCGCTTCACGGCACTCCAGGGCATGCTCTACATCCACACCGATGGATATGCTGTACAGAACGTCATTGCCGAACCAGTGGAACAGGATGGCGGCATCGCCATCAAGTTGCAGCAGCAGCATGCCCGCCAGCGCAATGGCCAGTGGTTCCCGGTACAGCTCAACACCTTCTACCAACTCAACAATGTGCAGCTGAACAACTGGAAGCTGCTCGGCGTGTCGCGCACCTACCTGAAGGACATCGAACTGCCCGAGGTCGTGGAGCGAAAGGAGCTGCGTGGTCCGGAACTGGTGTTGGAGCCCGTCGCCCTGAGACGGGACAGCAGCTTCTGGGCCCGTGTGCGCACCGACACCCTCAATGCGAAGGACCGCCTTACCTACCATACCATCGACAGCATCGGCGAGGCCGAAGGGTTGGACCGCAAGCTGAAGCTGGTGGGTTACCTGGCCACAGGGCGCGTGCCGCTGGGACCGGTGGACGTGCGCCTGGACCAGTTGCTGCGCTACAACGGCTATGAAGGGTTGCGCGCTGGTCTCGGCCTTGCCTCCAACGACCGCATTTCGCGCCATGTGCACCTCGGGGGCTATTTCGCCCATGGCATCAAGGATGAGGCCTGGAAATATGGTGGCGACCTTATGGTGCGCCCTTGGGCGGACCGCAGCACCCGTCTGCGCCTATCGTACGCGTTGGACGTGGAGGAGAGCGGCGGTGTGCGCTTCCCGGGGCGTAACTGGTCGCTGAACAGCGAAAGCTACCGCCAGGCCTTCGTGAACCGCATGGACCGCATCGAGCGTTTCGAGGCTGAACTGGCATTCCGGTCGGGTGGCAGCCTGCAGTGGTGGCTGGGTACCGAACGCAGCGAGCGCGACAACCTCATCGGCTACCAGTATGCGCGCCCGGCGGGGGAGGGGGTCACCGTGCTGGAGAGCGGTTCGCTGGTGGGGGGCTTCAGTGCTGCGGTGCGCTATGCCCCGCGCGAACAGGTGGTACGCACACCCTTGGGCGAACAGGTCCTGCCTTCGCGCTGGCCCGTGTTCCGCTTGCAGGCTTTCCAAGCGGTGGATGGGCTGTGGGGCGGTGACACCGAGCTGTGGCGCATCAACCTGCAGGTTGACAAGACCTTCCGCATGCGGCTGCTGGGCAACCTGCACCTGCGCCTCATGGGTGGCCTGGCGGATGCGACCGCGCCGTATCCGTTCCTCTTCAACCTGCGCGGTACGTTCCTGCAACGCGTGCCAGTAGCGGTGAACAACAGCTTCGAGACCATGGCGCCCAACGAGTTCCTGGCCGATCGGTACATCGCCCTTCACTTCCGGCACAGTTTCGGCGAGCTGCTCTTCGGTTGGAAGGACTTCAAGCCTGTGCCAAGCATCGTGTATAACGGTGCCGTGGCCGCGCTTTCCCGGCCGGAACTTCATCGTGGATACACCTTCAAGGAGGTGGATGAAGCCTATCACGAGGTGGGCCTCCAGGTGGACCGCTTGCTGGTTTCGGGTTTCTCCTCGTTGGGGGTGGCCGCCTATCACCGTTTCGGCCCGAACCAGCTGCCCGGTGCCGCCGATAACTTCGCGTTCAAGGCCGTGCTGGGCTTCGTGTTCTGACCGCTCGGCCGGAATGTGTTTCTTTGCCGGTGCTGCATGGCACTTCCTGCGATGCATCCTGAACCATGTGGGCATGGCTATCGAGTAGGATCCTCCGTAACCGCATCGGCATCCTGGTGGTGCTTGGGGTCCTCACGGCGTTCTTCGGCTATCATGCCACCCGCGTCAAGGTCAGCTACAGGTTCGGCGGGCTGCTGCCCAAGAACGATAGTGCATATGTCCAGTATGAGCGTTTGCTTGAGCGGTTCTCGGAGGATGGCAACGTGATCGTGCTGGGAGTGGAGGACAGGCGCCTGTATGACCTGCGCCACTTCCAGGCCTGGTGGCAGTTGGGGCACGATCTCAAGGAGCTGCCTGGAGTGGATTCGGTCTTCAGCGAGGCACACCTCTATGAACTGGTGCGTAACGACAGCCTGAAGCGCTTCCAGCTGGCCAATGTGGTCCCGCGTTCACCCGCGACACAGTCCGAGGTTGACAGTGTCATCCGGAAGGTGCGTTCACTTCCGTTCTACCAGGGACTGCTGTACAACGACACCAGCGGAACCAGCCTGATGATGGTGTTCGTGAACGCGGAACGCTTCAACAGTGAGCGCCGCGGCGACATGGTGGAGCTGATCGACCAGCGGGTGAGCCGGTTCGAGCAGGATCACTTTGAGGTGCGCCGCAGTGGTCTCCCTTACATCCGCACGGTGGTCACCGAGCTCACCAAGCGGGAGCTGCGCATGTTCGTGGGTTTGATGGTGCTGGTGGTGGCCCTGTTGCTGCAGCTCTTTTTCCGTTCATGGCGTGTAGTCTTCGTGAGCATCACGGTCGTGGCGGTCGGGGTGGTCTGGGCCATGGGTTCCATCGGCCTGCTCGGGTATCGCCTCACCTCGGTGATGGCCATCATACCGCCCCTCATCATCGTCATCGGCATTCCCAATTGCATCTTCCTCATCAACAAATTCCACCATGAGTTCGCACACCACCGCAACCGTGTGAAGGCACTTACGCGCGTGGTGTACAAGGTGGGCAAGGCCTCCTTCATGACCAATGCCACCACGGCCGTGGGCTTCGCCACCTTCGTGCTCACCTACAGTGACGTGCTGAAGCAGTTCGGCCTCATCGCCTCGGTGAACATCATGGCGGTCTTCGTGCTCAGCCTGTTGCTGGTGCCGATCCTTTTCAGCTTCCAGGGCGAACCCACGGACCGTCATCTCGCACACCTGGACCGCCGATGGGTTGATCGCAGCACCGAGCGCCTTGTGCACATCGTGCAGTACCAGCGCCCCATGGTGTATGCGGTCACTTCGGTGGTGGTGGTGGTGGGGCTTATCGGTATCAGCCGCCTGCGCAACGAAACCCACGTCGTTGACGATCTTCCCTCGGATGCCCGCATCATGCAGGACCTCCGCTTCTTCGAGTCACGCTTCAATGGGGTGATGCCTCTGGAGGTGATGGTGGACACCCGGAAGAAAGGGCAGGTGCTGAAGGACGTCAACCTCAAGCGCATCGCTGAACTGCAGGACAGCCTGGCCACCCATCCGGAGCTTTCCCGTTCGCTGTCCATTGCCGATGCCGTGAAGTTCACCAAGCAAGCTTTCTACGGTGGTGATCCAGCGCGCTACGAGCTGTTGCGCGGAAATGAGAAGACCTTCATCCTGCCTTACCTGGAGAGCGCACAGGACAAGGGTGATCTGGCCCGGGGGTTCATCGACGAGGAGCGCCGCTCCACCCGCATCACCGTGCAGGTGGCCGATGTGGGTACGGCCCGCATGGATGTGCTGATGGATCGCTTGCGTGCCCAGGTGGATTCCATTTTCGACCCTGCCAGGTACGAGGTCGTGCTCACCGGTACGAGCGTGGTCTTCCTTGAGGGCAGCAAGTACATGGTCTCCAACCTGCTCATCTCCCTGGCCATGGCCGTGGTGCTCATCGCAGCGTTGATGGCCATCCTCTTCAACTCCTTCCGCATGGTGCTCGTGTCACTGGTGCCCAACCTGGTGCCGCTGATCACCACCGCAGGCCTGATGGGGTTCCTCGGTGTGGCCATCAAGCCCAGCACCCTCCTGGTGTTCTCCATCGCCTTCGGTATCGCCGTGGACGATGCCATTCACTACCTGTCGAAGTACCGGATGGAGCTGAAGGCCACCAACCATAACATCAAGCGTTCGGTGCTGCTGGCCTTGCGTGAAGCGGGGGTGAGCATGATGTATACCAGCATCGTGCTCTTCATGGGCTTCAGCCTGTTCATATTCTCCGAGTTCGGTGGCACCCAGGCCCTGGGCCTGCTGGTGTCCTTCACCCTGCTGGTGGCCATGTTCACCAACCTCATCATCCTTCCCTCCCTGCTCCTGGGCTTCGAGCGGGTGATGACCACGCGTGCCTTTGAGGAGCCGTTGCTCGATATCTTCGACGAGGAACAGGACATCGACCTGGACGAACTTC
>CAZLGY010000110.1:0-8277 GCA_964559165.1 uncultured Chryseobacterium sp. | reverse complement strand
GGGCCAGAAGCCGCAGACCGATGCATTGCAGTCAGGGGTGGACATCGTGGTGGCCACGCCCGGGCGTCTGCTGGACCTGATGCAGCAAGGCTTCGTGCACCTCAACGACCTGGAGATCTTCGTGCTCGATGAAGCCGACCGCATGCTCGACATGGGCTTCATCCACGATGTGAAGAAGGTGATCGCGAAGCTGCCGCAAAAGCGCCAGACGCTCTTCTTCAGCGCCACCATGCCACCCGAGATCGCCAAGCTGGCCAACAGCATCCTCACCGAACCGGTGAAGGTGGAGGTTGCTCCTGTAAGCAGCACGGCGGAGACCATCGATCAGCGCATCTTCTTCGTGGACCGTACGGACAAGAACAAGTTGCTGCTCCACTTGCTGCAAGGTGACACCATCCGCGAGGCGCTCGTCTTCTCGCGCACCAAGCACGGTGCAAACAAGATCGCCAAGGTCCTCACCCAGGCAGGCTTCGCTGCCGAGGCCATACACGGCAACAAGAGCCAGACCGCGCGCCAGAACGCACTCAAAGGCTTCAAGGAAGGTAAACTGCGCGCCCTCGTGGCCACCGATATCGCCGCACGTGGCATCGACATCGACGGGCTCACCCACGTGATCAACTTCGACCTGCCCAACGTGCCGGAGACCTATGTGCACCGCATCGGCCGCACCGGTCGTGCCGGCGCCAGTGGCCGGGCGCTCTCCTTCTGCGACCACGAGGAGAAGGAGTACCTGAGAGATATCACCCGCCTCATCAAGCGCGACATACCCGTGGAGGCCGAACATCCGTACGTGATGGTGGGTGGCCCCAAGAAGGCCGAACCTGAAGTGCGCGAACCCCGCCAACCCCGTGGTCCAGGACGTGGACAGGGGCAGCGCCACGGTGGCCGTCCTCAGGGTGACCGCAGTGCACAAGGTGGTGGACGCGATGGATCGGCCCGCAACGACCGTGGCCCGCGTGAGCAGCGACCGGCACACGCACAAGGCCCCCGCCGTGACGAACGCGGTGGCCGTGAGCAGCGACCTGCACACACCAACGCACAGCGCCATGACCGCCGGGACGACCGCGCACCCCGCGAGCAACGCCCCGCCCAGGGCCAGCGAAACGATCGCCGCAACGACCGCCCCCGCCAGGAGCAGCGCCGCGATCAACCACGCCCTGAACGGGATCAGCGGCCGCGCGAACCCCAGCGCGAACGTACCCCGCAGGCCGACCGCACCGGAAGCGCCGCCAAGCCCGACTATGCAGCGCTCACCAAGGAGCTCTTCGGCGAGGATGCCGAACGCTCCAGGAGCGATCAGCAGGAAAAGAAGAAAAAGGGGTTCGGCCTTGGTCGCCTCTTCGGGCGCTGACGACCTTTCCCTCTTGGGATCGAGCGGGCCGGGAGAGATCCCGGCCTGTTCATTCCAAGGCCCGGATGCGCAGGCGTTCCAACCCTGCCGCGGTGCACGGCCAGCCAACATTGCCGGTGGCGGCACTTTGCCATCTTTGTTGCATGCGCCTGCTGAACCTGTCCTTCCTCGTGCTGCCGGCATCCGCCTTGGCCCAGTCCACCCTCAACGGACCCATGGTGGGCCATTGCGACATGCTGGAGGCCACCATCTGGATGCAGTGCAAAGGACCGTGTGAAGCGGCCATTGAATACTGGGCGGTGGACCGGCCGGACAGCATCCTGCGCACCGCCACCGTCCGCGGCCTTGAGGAACAGGCCTATGCATTGGACGTGGTGGTGCGCAGGTTGGTCCCGGGGACCACGTACGGCTACCGCACCATCATCGACGGGGAACCCGTGTACGCCGGCCAACCGCTCACCTTCCGCACGCAGGCCCTTTGGGCACATCGCACCGACCCACCTCCGTTCCGCGTGATCACAGGCAGTTGCGCCTACATCAACGAACCGGCCTACGATCGACCCGGCAAACCATATGGCGGTGACCTCGGGATCTATGCGCGCATGGCCGAACGAAAAGCGGACCTGATGCTCTGGCTGGGAGACAATGTGTACCTCCGGGAACCGGACTGGGGTAGTCGCACTGGATTTCTGCACCGCTACACGCATGTGCGCTCCGAACCCGCCCTGCAGCCCCTGCTGCGGACCGGCGCACATTACGCCATCTGGGATGATCACGACCATGGCCCGAACGACTCCGATGGCAGTTTCGTGCAGAGCGGCACTGCGCGTGAGGTGTTCGACCTGTTCTGGCCCAATCCCACGTGCGGCGTACCAGGCGTGCCGGGCATCGGAACGGACTTCAGCCATGCTGATGTGGACTTCTTCCTCCTGGACAACCGTACCTACCGTGTACCCGGCAACGTCCGTACCACGGAACCGGCCATCGTGGGCAAGGCGCAACTGGACCGCCTGATCCGCGCCCTGAAATACAGCCGCGCCTCTTTCAAGGTCGTTGCCGTCGGCGGACAGGTGCTCAACAGTGCGGCCGTTTTCGAGAACCATGCCACCGTGCCCAAGGAGCGTGAGGAACTGTTGCGGCGCCTTGCGGAGGAGGACATCCGCAACGTCATCTTCCTGACCGGCGACCGGCATTTCACCGAACTGAGCAGTGTGAAGCTGGATAACGGGGCCACCATATGGGACCTGACCTGCTCGCCGCTGACCTCATCGGCCTATGTGCCCAAGGAGACCAATGAGCACCGCGTGGAAGGCACGCTGGTGACCGAACGCAACTTCGCAGAGCTATCGTTCAGCGGCACCAAGGCCGCTCGCACCATGACGATCACCGTCTTCAATGCGGCCGGTGTGAAGCTCTGGGAACAGACCATCCAGCGCGAGAAGTAGGACGTTACCGCATCCGTCCTCGCCACACCAGTTCATCGAGGGGCCTGCGCTGCGAGCGCGTGCGCTCGCGCTCGCTCAGGTCGTCGGCCAGCACGGAAGGGTCATCCGGATAGCCGAGTGCCAGCACGCTCACCAGGTCAAGCGTGGCGGGAACACCAAAGACCTCACGCGCCGCGGCGGAAGAGAACCCCCCCAGCTGGTGAACACCGATGCCGAGCGCGGTGGCCTGCGCCGTCAATTGCCCCACCGCAAATCCCACATCGTGCCAGGCATGGATGTTGGACTGACCGTTGCGCGTGAACGATGTGCTGGCCATGACCAGGATGAGGAGCGACGCCTTGTCGGCCCAGCGTGCATTGCTCGGAGCCAGCGTGGCGAGCAGGTCGGCATGGCCTTCGCCACCCCGTTCGGTCACAAGGAACCGCCAGGGTTGGTCGTTCATGCTGCTGGCCGACCAGCGCGCAGCCTCGAGCAGCAGCACCTGCTCGTGGTGCGGGATCGGTGCATCACGGAAGGCACGCGGGCTGTATCGTGAACCCAGGATGGGATGGATCGGTGATGGCGAGCGGTTCTCCATGGTGTTCTATGGGCCAACAAGGAACAGATAAGGCTGCGAAGGGTTCAGCCCCGCATGCGGTCCAGGACATCGCTCATCGCACGCGCCTGCTTCGCGTCGATCCGGGCGGTGAGCTCCTGCATGTCCATTTTGTTCACGTCATCTATCCGTGCCAGCAGATCCAATCCTTTCTGGCTGATGCGCACGTAGACCACCCGACGGTCCTCATCGCACCGCTCCCGTTCCACCAACCCCTTTGCAATGAGCTTGTCCGTGAGTCGCGTTGCGTTCGGGGCGCGGTCGATCATGCGTGACTTCACCTGATGCATGCTCATGCGCTTGCGTGCTCCACGCAGGATGCGCAGGATGTTGTACTGCTGCGGGCTTAATCCGAACGGCTTGAACAAGGCGACCTGCCGGCTGCGGAACCAATTGGAGGTGAACCAGATGTTGAGCAGGAGCTTCTGCTGCTCGCTGTCGAACCGGCTTTGCAGCTCATCGTCGATCCGTGCCATGGTCCAAATCTAATGACGGAAACTAATTCCATGGAAATAAATACAGCACAGTGCTAAACCGGATGTCAAAGAAGGCTCATGGACTGCGCATCCGACCGTCCTATTTTTGCCGTGCCATGCAGAACCTATTCATCGCTGCCCTTTTTCCGGTCATGTTGACCATTGCGTGCAACAATGGCAAGGCCGGCCCAGACGGTGCCCCCCCCTCGGCAGACCGGTCGACCCCCGACCCCTGGCGTGAACGCGATACCTGGCAGAAGCCCGAAGAGCTTATCGCCCTCATGGGGCAGGACCTGAGCGGCATGACCATCGTGGACCTGTTCGCGGAGGACGGTTATTTCAGTTTCAAGATGGTGGCCGCCGGAGCCCGTGTGATCGCGGTCGTCAATGATCCGGCGAATGCGGAGCGCATCGAAGAACGCAAGAAGGAACAGGGCCTGGGTGACGACCGGTTGGTGGTGCGAACGGTTCCATCGGGCGATCCAGGCGTAGGACCCAACGAGGCCGACATGGCGCTGTTGGCGCATCAATTCCTGCGCATCACAGACCGCAAGACCTATTTCCAATTGCTGCGACGTGGCCTGAAGGAGCCCCGTCCGCTGTTCATGCTCGAATGGCAGGACCGACAGACTCCCATGGGGCCTCCTGTCAGCGAGCGCCGCAGCGTCGACGAGATCATGGACATGGTCTCCGAGCTGGAATACAGCGATGTGGGGGCCCACTCCGCCAAGATCCCCGATCAGGTCATCTTCGTCATCACGGACTACATCGACCTCGAAGGCGCCGATATGTAATGCTACCCTGAAACGCCGGACCGGTTCATCGGGCGGCCCTTGGCGTGCTGTTCGTTCGCTCCTGTTCCGTCAGCGCCACACCCTTGTAGTGGAAGAACAGGTTGGCCCAGATGATCTTCGAGTACTTGTACAGCACCGGAGACAACACTACCGTGCCACCGACAACGCTGCCTATATAGGTCCACATGCCGGCTGATGGGAAGAGCACCAGGATGGCCACATAGATGCTCACGAAGAGCGCCACCCCCAAGGCATAGGACACATACATGCCACCGTAGTAGAATCCCGGCTCAGGGGTGTATCGGCGCGTGCACACGGGACATTGGTCCAGGAGGTCCCCGGCCGTTTTCAGGTGGTACGCATCCGCGTCCACGAAGAAATCGCCCTCATGGCAATGCGGGCACTTTGAACGCAGGATGCTATAGAGCTTCGAGCCTTTGCTGAGCATGCGGCCAAAGGTAGGTCCGGGCGTGGGCCGTCTTCGTGACCCCGGTCACGCATGCGCCTTGGACCATACCGTGGTCAGTCCTTCAACTTGTTCGCGAACGCCTTCCGGAACTTGTCAAGCTTGGGCCTGATCACCATCTGGCAGTACCCCTGCTCCCCGTTCTGGGCATAATAGTTCTGGTGATAGTCCTCCGCCTTGTAGAAGGTCACCGCCGGCACGATCTCCGTGACGATGGGACCCCGGAATGCACCACTGGCATCGAGGGCGGCCTTATAATGCTCCGCCTTCCGCTGTTGCTCGGGGGTGTGGTAGAAGATCGCGGACCGGTATTGGGTGCCCACATCAGCACCCTGACGGTTCAAGGTGGTGGGATCGTGTGTTTGCCAGAACACCTCAAGCAGCTCGTCCACGGTGATCGCCGTTGTGTCGAACGTGATCCGCGCCACTTCAGCATGACCGGTGCGCCCCGTACATATCTCCCGGTAGGTGGGGTCCTTGATGGTACCACCCATGTAGCCGGACTCCACGGTAAGCACCCCCTTCAACTCCAGGAACACTGCTTCCACGCACCAGAAGCATCCTGCGCCCAGGGTGATGGTGTCAATTGTTGTCGGCACGGGGATGGGCATGGTCGGTGCGATCGGGTATGGATCCGCTGGAGCGGTTGTGGGGGAACAGCTACTGGTCGATGCTACCGCACCGAGCAGGGTGGTCATGCAAAGGGTCCTGACGATGTGCATCCTACATATAACAATGCAACGTCGCGTTGGATCATTCGCACAACGGAAAGGTGTACACGAAGCGATGACGGGCCGCTCCAACCATCACCGACCTGGAGCGGGAGACGGGATTCGAACCCGCGACATTCAGCTTGGGAAGCTGATGCTCTACCAACTGAGCTACTCCCGCTTGTAACTGCCTTGCCTGGTCCTGCTATCGCTTGTTCCGCCCGGCATCGTTCATGCAACGACCATGCCTCGGCCTGCAGCGTTCGCAAGGACATCATCAACGCTGCAAAAATAAGTGGAGCGCGCCACCGGCCAACACCGTCTTGAGGACCAACGACAAAAGACAGTGCTTCCCAACATGGTTCCGAGCCTGCCCGACGGGGTGTTGCTTTACTTAAATTTGACCGAAACTTAACACCGGGCCATGTAGCGGTGAGCGACCTTTGCGCTGCACCAGCAACCACCACGATGAGCGCCAGCCTGAATACCAAAGTGCTACTCGTGGATGACGAGCAGGACATCATCGACCTGCTCAAGTACAACCTGGAGCGTGAGGGGTATCAGGTGACCACCGCCCTCAATGGCCGTGACGCCATCAAGCAGGCCAAGCAACAGCGACCGGACCTCATCGTGCTGGACATCATGATGCCCGGCATGGACGGCGTTGAGGTGTGCAACCAGCTTCGCCAGCTGCCTGAGTTCAAGCAGACGCTGATCACCTTTCTCTCCGCAAGGGGCGAGGATTACTCCCAGATCGCAGGGTTCGAGGCCGGTGCCGACGACTTCATCACCAAGCCGGTGCGCCCGAAGGTGTTCCTCAGCAAGGTGAAGGCCCTTCTCAAACGCAGCGGCTCCGAGCGACCGGAGGGGAAAATGCTGGAGGCCAATGGCGTGCGCGTTGACCTGGAGAAGGTGCTCGTGTATGTCGGCGAACAGGAACTGCAGCTCCCGAAGAAGGAGTTCGAACTCCTTACCCTGCTGATCGGCAAACCTGGGAAGGTCTTCAAGCGCGAGGAGATCTACAACCAGATCTGGGGCAACGAGCTGTTCGTGGGCGACCGCACCATTGACGTGCACATCCGCAAGTTGCGCGAGAAGATCGGGGAGGACCGCATCCGGACGGTGAAGGGGATCGGCTACAAGTTCGACGCGTGAGGCTGCGGTCAACAGCGGTCCGATCGAAGGATAAGTCACCTATATTTGCGGCCCTTGTTGGACCTGTACGGGTCTTCGGGGTGTGGCTCAGCCCGGTAGAGCGCTACGTTCGGGACGTAGAGGCCGGAGGTTCGAATCCTCTCACCCCGACAAGTCCGAAGTCCCTGCCTACAGCGGGGACTTCCTGTTCTGTACCGTTCATGCCTTGGAACGCTCCGTTCCTGAATGGACCGTGCACCAACAAGGTCCGCCAGGCATCCTTCCGGTGGGGCCGGACGTCCTTCTTGATGAAGCCATGTCACGCTCCTACAAGATAGCCCTCATCCTGAAGAGCCGCAGCAGCCTTCCCATTTATCGGGACCTGGCCAAGTTGAGCGATCGGGAATTGGATGAACAGGTGCTGGCGCTGATCCGGCGCATGCGCACCAACGAGAGCGCCACCATCGCCCGCATGGTTCAGCGCAACCCCACGTTCAGCTTGAACTGACCGTTGTTGGCATCGCATGCATCTGGACATTGCAACCCGCTCATGGCACTTATATTTGCGGACCATAAGTACACCCCATGAGCGACCACCATTTTGATGGCCATTTTCCGGAAGAAGCGGAACAGAACGAGATCGGTGGACCGGTGCTTGTGGCACTATTGTCCCTCGGGCTGGCGGTGCTGCTGATCTGGATGGCGAGCTAAGCCTCGATGGCACCCTGTTTCTGGTCGCCCGCACGATCGAGGTATTCGTCGCGCCTCACCAGCATGTACCAGTTCTCGCCGAGTTCCATGTAGCCCTGCTCGAAGCAGAACACGTAGGTATTACCGACCCTGGTCCGGTGGGTGTTCGTGTGGTACATGAAGTTATAGCCGCGCTCCAACAGTTTGTCCCGATGAACCTTCTTCTTGCCATCGGGGCCGTTATTGAGCTCGCTTAGGACGCGCCGGTTGCGTTTCAACGCGTTCACAACGTTCCGAACGTAGTTGATAGGCGCACTGTTGGCGTGATAATGGTAGATGTTCCTGCACGCATCAGAGCAGAAACGCTTGTCCGTTCGGCCAAGCAGTTTCTCACCGCATTGCAGGCAATTCTTGGTTTCGGCCGCGCTCATGGGTTGAAATATACGAGCCGCCCCGAACTTGCACCACGATCGATCGTTCCCTACGTGTGGTACATCCTTCCCGGATAGGATGAGCAAGTTGGGCCTGTTGACATTCACCCCGCGCGGCATCTGGTGTCCCCAGGCCGATGTATACATCGACCCGTGGCGGCCGGTGGACCGGGCCATCATCACCC
>CAZLGY010000109.1:0-8338 GCA_964559165.1 uncultured Chryseobacterium sp. | reverse complement strand
CATCAAGGACAACGCCGTAAGCACCAACAACCTTGGTGTGGTGGCCCGCCTCAAGGGCGATCGCAGGAAGGCCGCCGATCACTTCGCCAAGGCCACCAGCGCAGGCCCCGAGGTGAAGTACAACATGGGATTGGTGAACATCCAGAACGGGGACTATGCCAGCGCCAACAGCAATATGGCAGGCATGAACACGGTGAACGCGGCATTGGCCAAGATGCTCAACGGTGATACCACCGGGGCACAGAGCATCCTGGATAAGGCAGCGGACAAGGACAGCGCCACGGGGCGTTACCTCGCCGCTGTGATCGCTGCCCGCGCCGGCAACGCCGATGGCGTGCGCAACAACCTCGCCCAAGCTGTGCAAAAGGATGCGGGTATGCGCGACAAGGCAATGAAGGACCTCGAGTTCCGTAATTTCAAGGGGCAGCTCGGTCTCTGACCGCTGTCCTGCAACGTTCTGATCGCCCCGGCCCACGCCGGGGCGATCCTTTTTTGGCCCATGCAGAGCGGGAGGGTCTGGAGCAGGTGTGCCCTGCCTCTTTGAGCGTTGCGATGCCAGGGATCATCGCAGGCATAGGTCCATGGTCACTCGCGTACCTGCGACTTGTTGGAAGGGTATGGCGTGATGTGTCGGATGCCGATGCAGCCCATTCCTTCCATGCGATCGCATCGGGTGGCGCAGGGATCATCCTGTGTGCGGCCATCTATCAGTGCGACGTGCCCGGGTGGCACAGGGAGGCGCCGTGGACGTGCGTGGGCCATGTGCTGCAGGGGCCAGGAGCACCTGCCCTTCATGCGGGTCACACGTGGTGCACAGGAGCGGAAGCACATGTCACGCCCACGTTTCTTCGCTGGTCAGATGTACGGGCGTCCTCTCAGGCCTGCCCATGCGCAGACTGCGCGGTAAGGCGCATCGAACACTGCGAACGATGCAGGTATAAGGGGGGCGCACGTGCCTTGCGGCACGGTCACAAGGGATCAGAATACGATCTTCTGACGACGCAGGCGGTACCGGTATTTCTTCATGCCGGTGCGATACTTGTACATCTTGTAGCTCACCTGGAACTTCAGGAACAGGTAGGCGTCGTTGTCCTTGGCATCGCCCCGCTGCTGGTTCGGCGCGGTGGGGTTGAGACCCGCATCATACATGGGGCCGATGCCCAGGCTCGGGTCGGCGAAATAGGCGGCTTCCTCACCGTAGGCCTCGCGGATCAGTTCGTTGTTGTAATAGAGCCCACTGACGTCGTCCACGTAGTCCGTGAAGGTCTTCGTGTACTGCAACTCGAAGCCGACGCACCATGCTTTGCTCACGGCTTTCCGCACCCCTATGCCCATGGGCACACAGAGCTGGGTGGTCTTGTATTCTTCTGCGCCATTAGGCAGGCCCTGGCCTTCCGTTCCAAGCGGCTTCAGTTCGATCCAGCTGTTGTTCAACTGGCCCTTGGGATTGAAGTTGAAGACCCCCAGACCGCCGAACAGGTAGAAACCCACCCGGCTGGCTTTCGTACCCTTCACACCGCGCAGATCATATACGTGGCCAAGCTCCTCGCGATAGAAATGGAACTCCAGTACCGCCTGCCCCTCGTAGACATCGGATTTGAAGTTCATGTTCCGGTTCTGGCGGAACGGTTCGGCGGTGAGGTTGTCGTTGCCGGCCAGGATGCCGTAGGTGAGGCCACCGCGCAGCGCCAGACTGCGGGTCAGGAAATAGCGATAGGCGATGTGCGCGGCCGGACGGGTCTGGCTCAATTCCAGGTCCCACACGAACGGAGAGCCGATCTGGTCGCGGCCGCCCAATTCCCCCAGGAAGTTGGAAAGTCCCATGCCGAACGTCAACTCCCGGCGGTGGGCCTTCCAGTAGGTGGACTGCTTGAAATACTGGGCAAGGACGCCATCTGTGCCCAAGTGCACCCACAGGCCGAGCATCACCAATAAGCGGAACGTCATCCTACGCATCGATCTGCAGCGAATTCGGTCGCGGTCAAATATAGACGCTTTACCGTGCGCCGTGCAAGTCATTGACAAGCTGGGTGCCTTCACCTTCGGTTCTGGCCTGGAGCCGGGACAGTTCCCACAGGACGATGCCGCCGCAGACCGACACGTTGAGCGAGTGCTTGCTGCCGTGCTGGGGTATCACGAGGCACCCGTCACACGCTGCGATGGCCTCGTCGCTCACGCCGTTCAGCTCGTTGCCGAGCACGATGGCGATCCGTTCCGGCAGGGGCACCTCCAGCCGGTCGAGCGCGGTGGCATGTACGGTTTGCTCAACGGCCCACACCACGTAGCCGCCGGCCTGGAGGTCATGGATCGCCTGCAGCACATCAGGCACATGTTCCCAGGGAACGCTGCTTGTGGCGCCCAAGGCCGTTTTCTCGATCTCACGGTGCGGCGGCACCGGGGTGAATCCGCAAAGGACGATGCCCTCGATCCCCATGGCGTCCGCGCTCCGGAACATGGATCCCACGTTGTGCCGGCTCCGAACATCGTCCAGCACCAGGCGGATCGGGCGCTTGGGTGCCGAACGGTGCGTATCGGCGGAGGGCCGCCCCAGCTCGTCCATGCGCAGCTTTCGGTCGTTGTCGGGCATTGGTGGTCGCGCGGTGGGGTCTGGCCATGAAAGGCGATGTACCTTTCGGGCTTCCCGGCGCGAAGATGCGCAACAGGGAGCTGGTTGGTGAAGAAGATGGCCCGATCGAGCCCAACGGAAACCCCGCTGATGCAGCAGTATGCACGCATCAAGGCCCAGTACCCGGATGCGGTGCTGCTGTTCCGTGTGGGTGATTTCTACGAGACGTTCGGTTCCGACGCGGTGCTTGTTTCCAAGGTGGTGGGCATCGTGCTCACCAACCGCAACAACGGGGGCAGCGAAGTGGAGCTCGCCGGTTTCCCGCATCATTCGCTCGAGACCTACCTGCCCCGGTTGGTGCGCGCCGGACTGCGCGTGGCCATCTGTGACCAGCTCGAGGATCCCAAGGTCGCCAAGGGCGTGGTGAAGCGCGGGGTGACCGAGGTGGTGACCCCGGGGGTCCATTTCAGTGAGCAGGTGCTGGACCAGCGGGCCAACAATTGGCTGGGGGCACTGTGCGCGCACAACGGCCGATATGGCATCGCTTTCCTGGACGTTACCACAGGCGACCTGCAGGTGGCGGAAGAGGAGCGTGAACAGGTGGCCCGCCTGCTGGATGGTTACGGCCCCAAGGAGCTCCTTGTCCCGAAGGGAACACGCGACCCCCTGCTTCAGGCCTGCCTCGAGCGCAGCACCGGCTTTGGTCTCGATGAGTGGGCCTTCACGGACGAGTTCGCCCGCGAGCGCCTGTTGCGCCAGTTCGGAACCACCTCCCTGAAAGGCTTCGGGGTTGAGCATCTGCCATTGGGCCAGCGCGCGGCCGGTGCGGTATTGCATTACCTGGGGGAGACCCGGCACGACCGCACCGCCCATATCCGCTCCATCGCCCTCATCCGTCCAAGCGAACACATCGGGCTTGACCGCTTCACGGTGCGCAACCTGGAGCTCGTGCAGCCCGTGAACGAGGGTGGACGCACGTTGCTGCAGGCCATGGACCGCTGTGTCACCCCCATGGGAGGCCGCCTGCTGAGGCGCTGGCTGCTGATGCCCCTGTTGGACCGGAAAGCGATCGCCGACCGTGCCGATCGGGTGGAGGCTTTCCTCGCAGCGGATGACATGGTGGCCCGTGTCGGCACCGAACTCGAGGTGGTGCACGACCTGGAGCGGCTCGCCGCCAAGGCCGCCGCAGGCCGCATCAACCCGCGTGAACTGGTGCAGGTGATGAACGCGCTCATGGCGGCTGAGCGCCTGCGCAACGCGTTGCTCGCTGGAAGTGCCGCGCTGGCCCGCGCCGCTGCGGAACTGGTGCCCCCGATGGCCGTGGCGCAGCGCATCGCCGGAACCATCGAACCCAACCCGCCCGTGTCCGTGCAGAAAGGTGGCGTGGTGCGCGCGGGTGTGCTGCCCGAGCTGGACGAGCATCGCCACATCTCCAGCAACGCCAAGGAACTGTTGATGGGCTTGCAGCAGCGCGAGGCCGAACGCACCGGGATAGCGTCCCTCAAGGTCGGGTTCAACAACGTCTTCGGCTACTACCTCGAAGTGCGCAACACGCACAAGGAACGCGTACCGGCGGAATGGGTGCGCAAGCAGACCCTGGTGAACGCCGAGCGCTATGTGACCGATGAGCTGAAGCACCTGGAGGACCGGATCATGGGTGCCGAGGAACGCATCCTCGCATTGGAGGAGCAGGCCTGCCAGGCCGTGGTGCAGTACGTGGTGGAGCATATCGGCGCCATCACCACCACCGCCCAGGCGCTGGCTGCATTGGATGTGCTCAGGGGGTTCGCGCTGAACGCACGCCAATGGAACTACTGTCGCCCCCTCCTGGACGATGGCCACCGGCTTTCCATCGTGGATGGGCGCCACCCGGTGATCGAGCAGCAACTACCCCCGGGGGAACCCTACGTGGCGAACGACCTGCTGCTGGATCCGGAAGAGCGGCAGCTGATCATGATCACGGGGCCCAACATGAGCGGTAAATCGGCCCTCCTGAGACAGACCGCGTTGATCGTGATCATGGCCCAGGTGGGGAGCTACGTCCCCGCCCATGCGGCCCAGCTGGGGGTGGTGGACCGCGTCTTCACACGGGTGGGTGCTTCGGACAACCTCAGCACCGGCGAAAGCACGTTCATGGTGGAGATGAACGAGACCGCCAGCATCCTCAACAACCTCAGCGGTCGCAGCCTGGTGCTGCTTGACGAGATCGGCCGTGGCACCAGCACCTACGACGGCATCTCCATCGCATGGGCCATTGCCGAGTACCTGCATGAGCACAGCACCCGGCCATGCACCCTCTTCGCCACCCATTATCACGAGCTCAACGAGATGACGGCGACCTTCCCACGCATCCGCAACGCCAACGTGGCGATGCGCGAGGCCGATGGGAAGGTTCACTTCCTGCGCAAGCTGGTGCCGGGTGGCAGCGACCGCAGCTTCGGCATCCATGTGGCCCAGATGGCAGGCATGCCGGCACCCGTGCTTGCCCGTGCCAGGAAGGTGCTGGCACACTTGGAAACAAGCCATTCCGGAGACCTCGGGGCACCTGCTGAACAGCTGCCGGTCGCCGTTCGGAGGGGCCATGACATGGGCCGACCGGGTGGTGAGCTGCAATTGAGCTTCTTCCAGCTTGATGACCCTGTGCTGGACCGCATCCGCACGGAGATCGGTGCGCTTGACATAGATACGCTCACCCCCGTGGAGGCCCTGCTCAAGCTCAACGAGATCAAACGGCTGGTGCGCGAAAGTGCCGCCATATCCAAATAGGCACCGGCATGGCCGCCGCGCCTTCAGCAGCCCGCGCAGCATGGCTCCGGCACCGGGGCGACCTGTTGCTGGCGCTCGTGGTCCTTGTCGCGTACTGGCCCTTGGTGTTCGGTTGGTCCACTGTTCCGGCCGGTGACACCCAGGACTGCTGGCTTCCATGGCGCTGGCTCATCGCATCCATCCTGCACGATGGTGGCGTTCCGCAGTGGAACCTCTGGCAGCAGATGGGTTATCCGCTGCATGCCGACCTGCAGGGGCCGGCCTGGTATGTGGAGGCCATCGTATTGGGCGGTACCGTGGGCATGGGGCCGGCGGTGCAGCAGTTCCTCTTCCTGGCCTACGTCATCATCGGGGGCTGGGGCATGCGGCGCTGGGTGGAAGGGTTCGGAAGCACTGGTAATGGGGCGATGCTGGCCGCCCTCACCTATGCCCTTTCGGGCTTCGTCACCGGTCACGCCATGCATCAGTTCGCCATCATCAGTGTGGCCTGGTTGCCATGGTGCCTGTGGGCCTTGCAGCGCCTGCTTGCAGCGCCGGGCTGGCAGGCTGCAATGCGCCTTGCGCTGTTCGCTTCACTGCAGCTCACCGGTGGCAACCATGGCCTGCTGATCATCACAGCGTATCCCGCCCTGGCCCTCGTACTGGTCACCTGCTGGAGCGATCGGCACGAGCGTGCACGTACCCTGCAGCGTCTCCGATGGTCCGTGGTGGCCGCACTGGCTTCGGTCCTGCTCGCGGCCGGTACGTTCCATGCTGCGTTGGAGGCAGCGCACCATGTGGACCGTCTGCAGGGGCTGGGTCTGGAGCAGGCCCAGGTGAACCCGTTCACGTGGAAGGCCCTCCCCAGTGCGATCTTCCCCTTCGTTGCCACCAGGGGGGGCGATGTGCTGGGCACGGACCCCACCATGGCCAACGCCTACCTGGGTGCCATCGCTCTCCTACTGGCGTTGGCCGGTGTCAGCAGGCTGCGTCGCACGCCGGGGCTGGCGGCGGTGGCACTGCTGGCCGTGCCCGCCTTCCTCGCCGCGTTGGGCAGCGCCACACCGGTGCATGGTTGGATGTGGTCCGCCCTGCCCGGAATGGACCTGTTCCGTTTTCCGGGTTACTTCCTGTATCCGGTGCTCCTGGCGATGATGCCGCTGGTGGCCCTTGGATATGATGTCCTGGAAGGAAGGCGGGAGCGCCGTACCATGGGCGCCGCGCTGCTGCTTGTGGTGCTCGTGGCCCTGTGGTCCGGACCTTCCACCGATGCGTTCGGCCCGTTCATGGACCTGTTCCACAGCGGCATTGCGGAGACCGATGCGCCGGAGGATCGATCGGTCATGGCCCTTGGCGTTGCATTATGGGCCCTTGCGGGTCTTTCGCTGCTGCTGTGCGACCGGAAATGGCTGCTGGTGCTGCTGGCGCTGGAAGGTCTTGTCGCAGTACATGCCACCCGCTGGCACACTGCAATGGCACCGCTCACTCCGGGTCAGCTGCTGGAGCGCATCGAGGCGTATCCCCCGGGCCCCCTGCCTCCCACGCTAACCCCGATGGCTGCGAACCGCGATGGCCAGGGTCCCGTGGCACCGCTTTGGCGCAACACACGGGTGTTCCAGGGCGGACCAGGCCACGATGGGTTCAATTCCTTCTGGCTATCGCAGCACCAGCGGCTCGCAACGGACCACCCCAACCTTTTCGCCACCATGCGCGCCCGGCCCATCGTATCCCTGAGCGGCGATGTCCGAGCCGCGTCCGCGATCACCGACGACCGGATCGATCCCCTGCGGGATGGCGATATCGTGCTGTTGGAGGATGTCCAGCCCCCCGTTCAGGGCATGGGCGAAAGCTCGCTCTCCATGGTGGTCGCTGACCATCAGCGCATGGTGCTGCACACCTCCACGGACAACCGTGCGTTCCTGCTGGTGCAGCAGAACCACTACCCGGGATGGCAGGTGCACGTGGATGATGTTCCGGTGAAGCTGGTGCGGGCGAACGTGGCGGCCTTCGGTGCATGGTTGCCGGCGGGCCGGCATACCGTGGAGGTCGTCTACGAGCGCCCCCTGTTGGCGATGCTATTGCAACTGCAGCACATGGCGTGGTTCGCCGCACTGTTCCTGCTCCTGTGGCAGGGGAACTGGCGGACCGTGACCATGCCACTCGCGGCGATCGGCTTGCTGGCCTGGCTCGTTGCGATGTACGGTCATCGTTCCAAAGCGGAGGACCTGGCCATCGGCTGGGACCGTCTCCGGTCGTGGGGTGCATCCTGGCAGGAAGCCGTCTGGGCCGTGAACAGCGACAGGCCACTGCCGGAAACCGATCCGCGCATACGGACCTATCGCATCGATGCACCGGACCGTGCTGAAGCACTTGCAGCGGTGCTGCAGGAACTGCCGGATACGGTGGTCGTTGCCTGGTATGGCTGCATTCCCACAAGGTCCCAACGGGCATGGCTTGCAGCAAACGCGTACAGGCCCATCGACAGCCTGGTCGAAGCCCGTTATGGTGCCTGGTCGATGGTGCGCACGGCAGTAGCCCCCCCCCCTGGGGTCCTTCACCGCATTGCATCCGCGATGACCCTTTCCCCGACTTCGCCCTACGGCAGGGCTTACCGGGTGCCAGCGGACAGCCTTCGGATGGCGGGTGCTGCGCTGGTGGTGCGTGCCACGTACATGGGTGATCTGCGCGGCGCTGGACGCGTGGTGATCGAGCAGCGTGTGGAGGGCTCCGCTGTTGCGTATGAAGCGATACCTCTGGAAGGCCCGGCAGGGCCCGATGGATGGGCGGAGGCGGTGGTGGTGCGACGGACGGACGGGCTCCTGCCCGGGACCGAATGGGGCGCCTATCTTTGGTATGAGGGGGCTGACAGCCTGAATGTGAAGGACTTTGCAGTAGAGATGCAGAAAATCGCCCCATGAGAGCCGGTGGTGCGCTTGTGGGAACGCGCAAGACACTATATTTGCACCCCGTACGCGAGAGTAGCTCAGTTGGTAGAGCACGACCTTGCCAAGGTCGGGGTCGCGGGTT
>CAZLGY010000108.1:0-8368 GCA_964559165.1 uncultured Chryseobacterium sp. | reverse complement strand
AGCTATGACTTTGGTGCTGTGAAAGTGGGTGCAACCATCAACGCCGGTCAGAAGACAACCACTTCCGGTCCCTCAGCTGCTCCTACCGCTGCCAGCACCTTGGGCACCACCGCTGCAGGCACTTACAACTTCGCTTCACGCGCTGTGAGCTTCGACATGCCCATGGGCAAGATGAACTTGGTTGGCGGCTTCAGCAACGCCAGCCTGGATGCTGCAGGTACACCTTTGGCCGATTGGGCTTCCAGCCAGTTTGGTCTGAAGTACAACTTCAGCAAGCGCACCATCATGTACTTCACCCGCTGTCCGGTCGAGAAGAAGAAGGTGCATGGATGTGATATCTACATGAGCAAGAAGGTCGGCAGCAATTACAGCGAGGCCGTCAAGCTGGAGCTCAAGCCCTCCGGGTCCAAGGATGATACCATCACCGTTGGCCACCCCGCCCTTTCCCCCAACGACGACATGCTCGTGTTCTCCAGCAACATGAACGGCACCGGGCACGTCGGCGGCAAGGACCTCTACATGGTGAAGCTGAACGCCGATGGCATGCCCGTGGGTGCACCTGCCAACCTCGGAAGCGAGGTGAACAGCCCCAAGGACGAGATGTTCCCGTTCGTACGCTACGAGGGTACCCTCTACTACGCTTCCAACGGCCTGTCAGGCATGGGTGGCCTGGACATCTTCAAGGCCGGTTCCAAGGGGGATGCGAAATGGGGCGGTGCCGAGAACATGCGCTCACCCGTGAACAGCGCCAGCGACGATTTCGGGATCACCTTCGACGGTGAGAACGACCGCGGTTTCTTCACCTCCAACCGACCCGGTGGCAAGGGCCAGGATGATATCTGGCGGTTCTACATGCCCGACCTGGTGTTCGCCCTCCAGGGTGTGGCGTACGACAAGATGACCAACCAGCCGCTCGCCAATGCCAAGATCAGCGTGGTCGGCACCAACGGCTCCAACTTCAGCGCCCTCACCGATGAGAACGGGGGCTTCAATTTCGCCGAGAACGGCAAGGACCGCTACATCAAGGAGAACACCAGCTACAGCATCCTCGCAGAGAAGGAGGGCTACCTTGTGGTGAAGGACCAGATCACCACCGTGGGCCTCGATGAAAGCACCACGTTCGTGAAGGAGTACTTCCTGCAACCGGCTACCAAGGACATCGTGATCAAGCTTCCGGAGGTGCAGTACGACCTGGGCAAGTTCGAGTTGCGACCTGAGGGGAAGGACTCCCTGGAGACCCTCTACCAGACCCTCATCGACAACCCGACCATCATCATCGAATTGGCGGCGCATACGGATTCGCGGGACAACGATGCTCGCAACCAGGTGCTTTCCCAGAACCGCGCTCAGAGCTGCGTGAACTTCCTGGTGACCAAGGGCATCGATCCCAGCCGCATGGTGGCCAAAGGGTACGGCGAAACGCGCCTGCGTATCAGCGATGCGCAGATCAAGGCCATGAAGACCAAGGAGGAGCAGGAGGCCGCCCACCAGCAGAACCGCCGTACCGAGTTCCGCGTGCTCAGCTACGACTACGTGCCCAAGGACCAGGCAACGCCCCCGCCCACCACCAACTAGCGCCGATCCATCCAGGAAGAGCATCCTCCCCCGTGGTGGATGCTCTTCTTCGTTCATGCCCATGACCAGCGACCGATACGCACAGCGTGGTGTCTCCTCCGGCAAGGAAGAAGTACACCAGGCCATCGCACACCTTGACAAGGGGCTCTTCCCAAAAGCCTTCTGCAAGATCGTGGCCGATGACCTCACCGGCAGCCCCGATCACTGCATCGTGATGCATGCGGACGGTGCCGGCACGAAGAGCTCCCTGGCCTATGCCTACTGGCGCGCCACCGGCGACCTCTCCGTGTGGCACGGCATCGCACAGGACGCCGTGGTGATGAACCTCGACGACCTGCTATGCGTGGGCGCCACCGACCACATCCTGCTCAGCAGCACCATCGGTCGCAACAAGCGCCTCATCCCCGGCGAAGTGGTCGCCGCCCTCATCGATGGCACCGAACGCTTCCTGGAGGAAATGCGCCAGCAGGGTATTGACATCCGCAGCACGGGCGGCGAGACAGCCGATGTGGGCGACCTCGTTCGCACCGTCATCGTGGACAGCACGGTCACTTGCCGCATGCGCCGCGATGCCGTCATCGACAATGCCCGCATCCAGGCCGGTGATGTCATCGTGGGCCTCGCCAGCTACGGACAGGCTACGTATGAGCACAGCTACAACGCCGGTATGGGCAGCAACGGCCTTACCAGCGCCCGCCACGACGTGTTCGCCAAGGAGGTGGGGGAGCAATATCCGGAGACCTACGATCCCGGCAGCCCTCAGCACCTCATCTACAGCGGCCAGGCCGCGCTCACCCAAGCCCTTGAAGGCACCCCGCTGGACTATGGAAGGGCCGTGCTCTCGCCCACCCGCACCTACGCGCCTGTGGTGAAGCATCTGCTCGCCACCTTGCGACCCCATATCCACGGCATGGTGCATTGCAGCGGTGGCGCCCAGACCAAGGTGCTGCATTTCGTGGAAGGCCTGCGGATCATCAAGGACCAGCTGTTGCCCATCCCCCCCCTGTTCACTGCCATCCAACGCATGAGCGGCACGGATTGGAAGGAGATGTACAAGGTCTTCAACATGGGCCACCGCATGGAGATCTACCTGCCCCCCGCGCACGCAGCCGATGTCATCGCCATCGCCACCTCCTTCGGCATCGCCGCCCAGGTCATCGGCAGGGTGGAGGCGGCTCCGGCCAAGGAGGTGGTGCTCACAAGCCCCCATGGTACGTTCACCTATCAGTAAGGCATCCGCTCCACGCCACCGCGTGAGCCTTCCTCCCCATGTCCGACCTCCTCTCCAAGCTCTCCGCGCTGCACGAGCGCCGCACCGAGATCGGTAAGTCCCTCGCGGACCCCGCCGTCATCGCGGACCAGAAAAGGTTCGTGGAGCTCAACCGCAGTTACCGCGACCTCGAACCCATTGAGCAGGCCTACCTGCGTTTCAAGAAGCTCCACGACGACCTTGCCGGTGCCGAGGAGATGCTGCGCAGCGAGAAGGACCCTGACCTGCTGGAGCTGGCCCGCACCGAGCGTGACGACAGCCGCAGCACCATCGCCGCCATGGAGGAGGAGGTGCGCCTGATGCTGGTGCCCAGGGATCCCAACGACGCGCGCAACTGCATCATGGAGATCCGTGCTGGCACCGGTGGTGATGAGGCCAGCCTCTTCGCCGGCGACCTCTATCGGATGTATACGCGCTACTGCGAAGGGCGCGGCTGGCGGGTGGAGGTGGCTGATGTGAGCGAAGGCAGCGTGGGGGGCTACAAGGAGGTCATCCTCAACGTCATCGGGGAAGGCGCGTACGGAACGCTCAAGTTCGAGGCCGGTGTGCATCGCGTACAGCGCGTGCCCGCCACCGAGGCCCAGGGCCGCATCCACACCAGCGCCGCCACCGTCAACGTGCTGCCCGAGGCCGAAGAGACCGACGTGGAGCTCAAGGAGAGCGATGTGAAGATGGAGACCGCCCGCAGCGGTGGCGCCGGTGGCCAGAACGTGAACAAGGTGGAGACCAAGGTGCGCCTGCTCCACATCCCCACCGGCACCGTGGTCATGTGCCAGACCGAGCGCAGCCAGCTGGGCAACCGCATCAAGGCCATGCAGATGCTGCGCACCAAGCTCTACGAGGAGCAGGTGCTGAAGCAGGAGGCCGCCATCGCCGCCCAGCGCAAAAGCCAGGTGAGCAGCGGCGATCGCAGTGCGAAGATCCGCACCTACAACTACCCCCAGAGCCGCGTCACCGACCACCGCATCGAGTTCACCGTACACAACCTGCCACAGGTCATGAACGGCGATGTGCAGGAGCTCATCGACGCCCTCCAGCTCGCCGAGCGCACCGAGAAGCTGCAGGCCGAAGCAGGACTGTGAGGATCAGACGATCGGACGACCAGAAGATCACAGTGCAAGAGGGCGTTCTCTCCACGTTGTGGCTGCCTGCCTGATACCGGACAGCAACCCGACCGCTCCGGTCCGCACATTCTGTGCAAGTGGCACGCATCCCATTTTCTGATCCGCTGATCATCCGATCCTCTGATCTTTGCACCCCATGACCCGCGCTGAGCTCGTCGCCACCATCCGCCGCAAACGCAGCCTGCTCTGCGTGGGACTCGACACTGAGGAACACCTCGTGCCCGAGCATTTCCGCAGTGAAAGCCATCCCGTGCGCGCGTTCAATGAAGCCGTGGTGGAGGTCACCCACGATGTGGCCGTGGCATACAAGCTCAACCTGGCCTTCTACGAGGCGCTGGGGGAGGAGGGCTGGCTGGACCTTGAGGCCACCATCGCTTACATCCGCAGCAAGGGCGGTTGTTTCATCATCGCCGATGCCAAGCGTGGCGATATCGGCAATACCGCCCGCAAGTATGCCGAGGCGTTCTACGACAGGCTGGATGTGGACGCGGTGACCCTTGCACCTTACATGGGCCGCGATAGCATCATGCCCTTCATGGGACGGCCTGGCAAGTGGGGCATCGTGCTCGGCATCACCAGCAACCCCGGCGCGGAGGACTTCCAGTTCCTCGCCACCCCCGATGGACGGCCGCTGCACCAGGTGGTGATGGAGCGCTGCGCCACATGGGGCACACCGGAGGAGTTGATGTTCGTGGTGGGTGCCACGCGTCCGGAGGTGCTTGCACAGGCCCGACGCAGCGCCCCAGGGCACTTCTTCCTGGTGCCAGGTGTGGGTGCCCAGGGCGGTGACCTCAACGCCGTGCTCGATGCGGGCATGACCCCCGACGGTGGCCTGCTCATCAACAGCAGCCGTGGCATCCTCTACGCCGGCGAAGGCCAGGATGCCATCCCCGCCGCGCGCCGCGCCGCCCAAGCGCTCCAGCAGGCCATGGCCACCCGTCTGTGAACCGCCGGGTGCTCTGCACATTCGCCCATACTTGTGCGTCGAGGGTTGGCCGGGACGGTCTCCGGCCTGTTGAACCACGGGAACGAGCGGATCTTGAATGAACGCGGTGGCTGCGATCAGTGTCCATCGGTGTGCATCCGTGGTTCTTGCCTGATCCGCTGCTTTCCAAGGGCTGAAGGCTCGACATCATCCATCCACCTGCTGTTGGTGGACGATCGGACCATTGCTATCTTATGCGTCGATGAAATGACGTGAATATCGTCAATACTCCTCCATGAGCCAGCCAGCCCTTCACTACCCAGCGTCCTACGCACCGCTCGCCCTTGTCCACCCCGCTACGCAGCAGCGCCCGCTACTGCTGGACCCCGGCTTCCCCTATGGCGAGCAGCTGCTTCAGTTCATCTGGCAGCAAGGGCTTTACGAACAGCACGCCCTGCGCACCACCGATGGACGGCCGGTGCAGGTCCTTCGCCCCGGTCGGATACAACAGCACAGTGGCCCCGATCTGGAGGGCGCCGAGGTCCGCATCGATGGCCAGCTCTGGCATGGCACCGTGGAGGTCCACATCCGCGCCAGTGAATGGAACAGCCACGGCCACCAGTACGACCCGGCCTACGGGAACGTGGTGCTGCACGTGGTCTACGAGCACGACGCCGAGGTGCGCACCCACGGCGGCCGCCTGCTGCCCACGGTGGAACTGATGCCTCGTATCAGCAGCGAACGCATCGCCATGCACCAAGCGCTCATGCGCGGCCAGGGCTTCGTGCCCTGCGCACGGCAGCTCCCCGGCATGGACCATGTGCTCACGGGCCCCTGGCTGGAACGGGTGCTCGTGGAAAGGCTGGAACGCAAGACCGCAGCCGTGGAGCACCTCTACGCGCAGCTGGGTCGCGATCCTTCCGCCACGCTCTACCACCTCCTCGCGCGCGCATTCGGTATGCAGGTCAACGCTGAGCCGTTCGCCATGCTGGCCAATGCCCTGCCCCTGCGCATCGTGCAGCGCTACCGCGACGATGCCATGCGCACCGAGGCCCTGCTTTTCGGGCAGGCCGGTATGTTGCAGGTGGATCATGTGGATGACCATCCCCGCCAGCTCCAGCGCGAACATGCCCTGCTCCAACGCATGCATGGGTTGCGGCCCATGCCCCTGGCCGCGTGGAAGTTCGGCCGCATGAGGCCGCTCAACCTCCCCACCGTGCGCATCGCCCAGTTCGCACAATTGATCGCGCGCTGTGATGGTTCGTTCGCCGATCTGTTGCAAGCCACACGCGCCGATCAACTGTATGCGCTGTTCGAGGTCTCCGCGGGCGATTACTGGACCACCCACTTCACCTTCGACCGGCCGAGCCGTGCCCAGCCCAAGCACCTGGGACGCATCGCTGCCCAACACCTGATCATCAATGCGCTGGTGCCCACCCTCTTCGCGCTGGGTCGACTGCAGGGCCGCCAAGTGCTCTGCGATCGCGCGATGGACATCCTGGAGCAGCTGCCCGCCGAGCATAACAGCCTGCTGGACGGCTGGAGCATCCTCGGCCTCAAGGCGGATACCGCCGCCCGTGGTCAGGCCCTGGTCGAGCTGCGGAACTCCTATTGTGTGCAGAAGCGCTGCATGGAGTGCTCCATCGCCCGGCAATTGCTGCGATCACAGGGGACGGACCGCTGAATTCCATCCCCTTGACCTTGGAATGGGTACCCTCTATCTTCGCGCACTCGTTGAAGGAACGTGCGAACCCCGAGCCTCCTCATCATTGCCCTGGCCGTCCCCTTTTCGGCCTCGAAGGTGTTCGCCCAATGTGCGGCGGATGCGGGTCCTTCACGCACGGCCTATGCCGGATCGACCACGGTATTGGGCGGACCGATAGCGGGAGAGGGGCAGCCTCCGCTCACCTACGCGTGGGCTCCAGTGAACGGCCTATCGGCCACCAACGTCCCGAATCCCACCCTGTTCGTTCAGTCCCAGCCGATGACCTACACGCTCACCGTTACCGATGATTTCGGGTGTACGGCGACCTCCTCTGTCACGGTCCAGGTGGCAGCGGCTCCCTACCTGCGTATCCAATTCACCAATGGACGGGAGACCAATTTCGTGCTCAATAATGTGGCGCGACTCACTTATGTGGATGGCGCCCTCCATGTCGTTCAGCGCAACGGACAGGTGAATTATTGGAACCTTTCCATCATCGACCATTACGAGTACATCATCCCGAACAGCGTGGCTCCGCATACGCTGGATGTGCGCGCCTTGCTGGGTGGAGCATACAACGGCACTGTGGGGCTCATGACCGACTCCCTGCGGGTCGGTGCATTGATCCCCGCTGCCGAACCGTACCAAGGAACTGCCGCTGTGCACGAGCCTTCCGCCCCGGTCCCTCCCTCGGTGCTGCAGGTCACAGGTCCTGACGCCATCGTGGATTGGGTGCTCCTGCAGCTTCGGGATGGCATCGCCCCCGATCGTGTCCTCTGGTCGCGCTCCTGCCTGATCCAGCGCGACGGCGATGTCGTTGCCACGGACGGCACCTCGTCCATTTCGGTCCCCTTCATCGGACACCCGGTGCATGTGGCCGTGCTGCATCGCAATCACCTGGCGGCCATGTCCGCGGCGGCGATCGACCTGGGGCCTGGACAGAACACCTTGGACCTTACGGATCCGGTGGCCTGCCTGCCCGGCGCCATGGATGTGGTGAACGGCGTGGGGGTGCTCCCTCCTGGTGATGTGAACGGGGATGGCCGGATCGCATATACCGGACCCTCGAACGATCGCGATGTGGTCCTTTCCATTATCGGCGGTGCGGTGCCCACGGCAACCGCCACGGGGTATCTCATGGAGGATGTGAACATGGATGGCCGTGTGCGGTATGTGGGCGCGGCCAACGACCGGGATGTGATCCTGCAGACCATCGGAGGCACGGTTCCCACGGTCGTGCGCCAACAGGTGATGCCATAGGCCATGGAACGAAGCAACCTGTTACGCTGCGCTCGCTGCATGTTCCTCGCGTTGATGAGCATTTGTACGGATATGCAGGGCGAGGCCCAGCCGGGTGTCCGGGTGCACATGCACGATGGCACCCGGATGGATGTTCCATTCGCCACCATCGATCGCGTGACGCATGGACAGGACCCGGTGACCGCGCTTCCTGAGCTGCCCGCCATTTCCGTTTCCATGATCGCGCCGCGCCATTACCGGGTGCAGGTCGCGCCGGCCAGTGCGAACGGGGTGCAGGCCTTCGGTCGCGGGGTCTGCTGGTCGCGCAAGTCCGATGCGGCGATCCGCGACAGCCTGCTGGCGACCGCACCTGACGGCTCCTGCGATGATACGCTGGTCATCCTGGTGGAAGGCACCACGTTCACATTCAGGGCTTATGCGGTGGGGGACGGGTACGTTCACTACGGTCCCGCCGCGGTCCTGCAGATCCCGTTGCTTCCCCCGGGATCGGGTGTGGTGGACGCGGATGG
>CAZLGY010000107.1:0-8491 GCA_964559165.1 uncultured Chryseobacterium sp. | reverse complement strand
GGGTGTTCACCACGCGGCCCACCATCTGCTCGCCCACCTTGATGGAGGCGATGCGCTTGGTGCGCTTCACGGTGTCACCTTCCTTGATGCCCACGCTGGGGCCCAGGAGCACCACGCCCACGTTGTCCTCCTCCAGGTTCAGCACGATGCCGCGCAGACCGCTGGTGAACTCCACGAGCTCACCGCTCTGTACGCTGTTGAGACCGTAGATGCGGGCGATGCCGTCGCCCACCTGGAGGACGGTACCAACCTCTTCCAGCTCGGCCTCGCTGCGGAAGCCTGCCAGTTCTTGTTTGAGGATCGCCGTTACTTCGGCTGGATTCACTGCCATGACGGGGGAAAGGCGTTAGATCTCGGGGATGTACGGGTTCTTGGAGAATTCGCGGCGCAGGTCGGCGAGGCGGCGGCTCACGGTACCATCATAAAGCTCATCACCGATGCGGATGGTAACACCGCCTATGAGGGCGGGGTCCACCTTCTCCACCAGCTCGATGGTCTTGCCGGGGTGCTGCTTTTCTGCGATGGACAGCACCCTGGCGCGGGTCCCTGCAGTAAGCGGAACGGCGCTGGATACATGGGCCACCACGATGTTGCGGCTCTGTTTGTAGAGTTCGTTGAAAGCCTGGGCCACATCGGGCAACAAACGCTCGCGCCCTTTGCGCACCAGGATGCCCATGAAGGTGTTGGTCAACGTACCCACCTTGCTTTGGAAGAGCTGCTGCAGGATGCGCTCCTTGGCATCGGCCTTCACCACCGGACTGCCAAGCAATACGCGCAGATCGCGGCTGCCAGCGCAGGTGGTGGCCACCAGGTGCATGTCGTCCTGCACACCGGCCAGCACGCCTTTGTCCTGCGCCAGCTCCATCAGGGAGCGGGCATAGCGGTAGGCGACGGGTGCTACGTTCATGACCGGCGTACCTCGGCTTCGCCCATCACCTTGTCCACCAATGCCTGCTGGGCTGTATTGTCGGCCAGTTTCTCACGCAGGATGCGTTCGGCGACAAGGATGCTCAGCTCGGCCACCTGGTTCTTCATCTCGGTGAGGGCGGCGTTCTTCTCGTTCTGGATATCGGTGCGCGCACGGGCCAGCAGGGCCTCAGCTTCGGCCCGCGCCTTGTCCTTGGCCCCGGCGATCTCCCGGTCACGGATATCGCGCGCCTCCTTCAGGAGTACTTCGCGCTCCTCGCGTGCCTGGCGCATCAGGTCCTCGTTGCGAGCGTTCATCGCGGCGATCTCCTCCCGGGCCTTGCGGGCTTCGTTCAGGGCGTCCTCAATGGTGCGTTCGCGCTCGCTCAGGACACCGAGGATCGGCTTCCAGGCGAACTTCTTCAGGATGAACAGTACCGTCAGGAACGATACGGTCATCCAGAAGATGAGACCGAAGGAGAATTGGATCAGCATGGCGCGGGGTCGGCGTTAGGTCCGGCCGGAGCTCAGAGCACCATGGCGAGCAGGCCCACAACGATGCCGAACATGGCGGCACCCTCCACCAGTGCGGCGGCCAGGATCATGTTGGCACGGATGTCGTTGGTGGCTTCGGGCTGGCGAGCGATGGCCTGCATGGCATCACCGCCGATGCGACCGATGCCGATGCCAGCGGCGAGCGCAGCGATGCCGGCGCCGATGGCGGCAAAACCGAAGTGACCATTAGCGGCTGCTTCCAGGAGGATCGAGAGGAACATGACGAACGTGGTTTGGGTTGCTTGGGTTCTTAGTGATGGTGGGGCTCTTCAATGGCGGCCCCCAGGTACATGGCCGAGAGGAAGGTGAAAACGAAGGCCTGGATGAACGCTACCAGGAGCTCCATCAGGCTCATGAACACGGTGAACAGCAGGGAGAAGACCGAAACCCCCCAGCCCAGACCGGCGTTGATCTCCCCGAAGATGAAGATCAGCGCAAAGAAGCTCAGTACGATGATGTGACCGGCCGTGATGTTGGCGAACAGTCGGATCATCAGGATCGCCGGACGAAGGAACACGCCGAGGATCTCCACCGGTGTCAGGATCAACAGCACGGGCTTGGGGACCCCAGGCATTGCGAGGATATGGCCCCAGTAGTGGCGATTGCCATGGATCAGGGTGAGCACGAAGGTGATCGCGGCCAGGGCGAAGGTCACTGAGATGCTGCCGCTGACGTTCGCGCCGAACGGGAAGATCGGGATGAGGCCCATCAAGTTGTTGATGAGGATGAAGAAGAACACCGTGAGCAGGAACGGCATGAACCGCTCGTACTTGGGACCGATGTTCGCCTTGGCCACATCGTCGCGGACGAAGAGGATGATGGGCTCCACGAAGCGGGCCACCCCCTTTGGTGCTCCAAGGCCGTTGGTCCGGTAGTGCTTCGAGGTGCTCAGGAAGATCACCAGCATCAGCACGATGCTCACCAACATGCCAAGTACGTTCTTGGTGATGCTCACGTCCCAGGTGGATGCGGTGAGGGCTTCGTTCACGGTGGCGTGGTGCACGTCGGTGCCGTCGGCCGCGTCGGTCGCCATGATCTTTCCATCCTGGAGGAAATAGCCGTCATGGGTCTTGAGCCCATGATCGAAGCGCGCACTGGAGAACACGCTCAGGCCCCGCTCCGAATTGTACAGGATGATCGGGAGGGGAAGGCTGGTGTGGCCCCACAGGTGCCATCCATGTTCGTCGGTCACGTGGCCCATGATCATGGCACCCGGATCGAACTTCCCGGCGCCTCCATGGTGCGCGTCACCTTCCTCAACAGGAGCTTCAACACGCGCTTCGACACCTCCCGCCAGCGTGTCCGTTGCGCCGTGATCGTGCCCTTCGTGCTGTGCGCCGACCATGTTCCAGAAGAGCATGGAGGACAGCAGGAATGTTGCGCGCATCAAGGCTTTCATCACATGGTGGGGAAGTTGGCCTCCCTCATTGCGGGCGCAAAGGTAGGATTCCTCCCCGATCTGGTAAAGCATCAATTTGATCCCCCACCCCAAGGGGGGGGCGCATAGCGTGCCGCTCCAACCGGTGCTCAGCGGCGCCCGGTCTCCTTGAAGAGGTGCAGCATGGCCCCTGCGATGCCCAGGAGCGCACCGCCGAGGGTGCAGATCGGGAAGCGCCAGGCCAACCGCTTATCCAACCACCATCCGGACAGGGTGAAGACCACCACGATACCGGCCATGGTGAGCCCCATCCCCATGAACCGCATGTAGTCCCCGTATGCCGGACGGCGCGGCTTGCGGGGGGCGTTGGTGCTCATGGACGGGGCGCGGAGCCGCTTGCCGAGCGGGTGAGGCGCACCGCTGCGAAGGCAAGGTGCGCCAGGTAGTATGCCATGAAGGTGATGGCGAAGGCCAGCCGCGCCGCCTTCGGCAGCAAGAGGGCCACCACCAGCAGCACGATGAGCGACAGGAACATCTTCACCACCATGCCGGTCATGAAGCGCCGGACCGCGACCCTTGGGTCACCGGCATCAGGAGCTCCCTGCCAGGCGAGCAGGAACAGGCTCAGCAGGGTGAAGAAGAGCGGTGGCACCCACTGCGCCCCCCCAACAGGGACCCCTGCCTGGCGCAACACCAGCACGTGCAGAGCCACGCAGATGGCACTGAACGGCAGCAGGCCCTTCAGGAGCGATCCGATCGATGAGCCCATGGCGGCTTACCGGACAGCCTGTGCAGGCTGCTCGGTGCGGGCGGCTTCAGTGCGCAGGCGGCTGGGATCCATCTCCTTCACCACGCCACCGGCCATGCTGCAGTTGCCGGTGAACACGGCCCCCGGCTCGATGGCCAGTTTCTTGGTGTTGATGTCGCCCTGGAGCTTTGCGGTGGCCTTCAGGCTCAACAGGTCCTGGCAGTTGATGCGGCCCAGTACGGTGCCCTCGATATCACTGCTGTGGCACACCACCTCCCCCTCGATGGAGCCGCTCTGGCCGACGATCAGGCGGCCTTTCACGTGGATGGTCCCTTTCACGCGGCCATCCACGCGCAGGTTGCTGTCGCTCTTGATCTCGCCTTCGATGGAGGTGCCCTCCATGATGCTGTTGATCTTGCCGGGGTTCACGGTGTCAGGGGTCTTGGTCATGGCGGCCTGGGCTGATCTGTCGTTGCGGAACATGGTCCTGGTTGGCTGTTCGACCGGGGTCGTGGTGGGCGAATATATGCGTTGGTGGCGACTTATCCTATTGACCTTCAAGGAAGTTCTCGGTGAAGAACGTGCGGTAACCCTCCAGGTCCTTGGAGCGGAACAGTTGTGTGTAGTTGCCGGTGCTCACGGGTAGGTTGGCCACCGCCTTGGACTTCACGGCGGCAAGCATGTCGGTATTCGCTGTGAACAGGGCGTGGTAGGCAAGCGCGGCGGCGCGGTCACTGAACCGGTCCACAAGCACCACCTGGTGGTCATTGTCCAGGAAGTTGGTGGTCACTTGGAACGTCTCGGCGGGGAGGTAACGCCTGCCGAAGTTGGAGATGGCGAGCTTGATGCTATTGAGGTCGGATCCCTTGTTGGGGACCACCACGGCATAGAAGTGGGCGCCATCATCCTTGCTGTACCCGTCCGCCGGCTCCCCGGTCTTTGGCGCAGGCCCCCCCCCGGCGCCCTTGTCAAGTGCTGCCAGCAACTCATCGGCGGCCTTCGCCTCGTCGGTGCCGGGATAGCTGCTCTTGAGCTCGGTGAGCGTGCTGCGATAGGCGCTCATGTCCCGCAACCCCCCCAGCGCCATGGCTTTGAGGATGTGGTATTTCGGGCGGAAGTGGTTGCGCGGTTCATCGCGCAGCACCGCCTCACAGGCGTTCACCACCGGGATGTAGCTGTATTGGCGATACTGCTGGTAAATGCGGCGGTAGGCCTCCTCTTCTCCCTTGCGCCGTTCCTCGTCTGCCTGCAGCACGTTGGGGTCGCGCACCAGCCGGGCGAACTCCGAATCGGGCCAGCGCTCCAAAATGATATCGGCGTATGTGCGGGCCCCGAAGCCATCCAGGGAGAACCAGCCGCTGCTTTCCTTCTCCAGGAAGATGCGGTAGAGCTGGTAATAGCTCTCCGGGGTGTACCGGCAATCGTCGAAGCGGTTGTTGAGCACCTCGAAGCTCTCGGTGGCGTTGTCCACATCCTTGAGCTGTTCCTTGTAGATCATGCCGCTGATGTACAGCGCCTCACAGATGCGTGCGTTGCTGGCGGCGATCGCATCGGGGTCCTTGGGCAGGTCCTTCAGGTAGTAGGAGGGGTCCTTCCATGCGGGTTCACCATCCGCGGTCTCCGACCGTTCGTTCTCTTCCTCTCCCTCCTGTTCGCCCTCTCCGGTATCCGCCGTGATGCTGCCGCTCTTGTCCTTGCGCCGCCAATCATCCTCCAACGGGCGGTTGCCCCAGCGTTTGCGGAATTGCGCCAGGCCACGACCGATCTGTTGGGCATCATAGAAATACCACCCCCCCCGGGCACCGGTCGGCCGCTGTTCGGTGGCGGGTTTTTCGGGGGCTGCTGCCAGTTCCCGGGCCCGTTCCTCCTGCAGGCGCTTCTCCTCCTCCTCCTTTTCCCGGCCCCTGATGATGTCCTTGATCCTGTCCTGCAGCACGGCACCATCCAGCTGGGCCAACCCCTGCAGGCTATCCTCCAGAGCAATGATCCCGAGCTGCTCCACCAGGTCGCCCAACACCTCTGCGCGGGTGCTCACCTCGGCAAAGCGCGGATGGTCCTCGGCAAGCAGGGTGCGCGTGCTGTCGTAGTACTTCTGTGCACGGGCATAGATGCGTTCGTCAAAGCTCAGGTCGGCGAGCTTCAGGAATGACTTGGCCTTCTGCTTGGTGTCCGTGGTGCTCACCCGGGCGCTGGTCTCCAAATGGTCCACGGCCTCCTGCTTCCTGCGTTCCTTCAGGTCCAGGTCGGCCAGGGCATAGTGGATCATATCAAAGTGGTCCGCATGCTTTTCGTCGCGCAGCATGCGGTTCAGCTTCTGCCGCAGCGCCTTGCTGTCGCCTTTGTTGAAAGCGAGCGCCTGGAAGATCTGGGCATGGAAGGCCATCTCGTAAGGAGGGTTCATGCGCATGACAGCACCGAACTGTGAGATCGCCTTTTCCTCAAGGCCTTTCACCTGGTACAGCTGGGCAAGGATGAACGCCCAGCGGGTGCGTTGATCACGGTCCTTGGACACCTCCACCGCACGCTCCAGGTGCACGATGGCATCATCCACCTTCCCACGGCGCAGTTCCAGGTCGGCCAGCACGGCGCTCAATGAGCCATGGTCGAACGCCTTGGGCAGCTCCTTCTCCTCGCGGATCTGGTCGAGCGCACTTTGCGCCTTGGCATACTGTTCCAGCTCCATCGCGGTGCGCGCGGTCCACTCCAAGGCCTGCAAGCGGCGGTCGCCATCCTTGAAGCGCCTGCTGATGTAGGTGAAGCCGCGTTCAGCCTCGTAATAGTTCCGCTTGTAGAAGTTGCTCCTGGCGATCACCATCCATGCATCGTCGATCCAGCGGTTCCGCTCCTTGCCCTCGATGTCCATGCTGTGCCGCTCGATCACCAGCGAGCACTTGTCGATGCACTTCTCCAGGTCGGGCGTGGCATTGCGCGACTGCTCCTCGGTGCCGTAAACGAATACAGGCAGCACTTCGTCGTAGTTGTCAACGTGCGCCTCCTCGATGCCGCTGATCACCTCCTTGAGCTTCTCGTTCGCGTTGAACCAACCATTGTCACGCGAGGTGAGGCGGTGGTACGCGCGGTTGAGGAAGGCATCCTTTCCGGTGCTGCAGCCCGTCCCGTGCAGCACCAGGACCAGCAGGAACAAGCCGGTGAGGGAGCGGGTGGGGCGTACCATGGATGGCGGTGCCATGACTCTGAACGGGCGAAGATATCCCATTGGATCAGGATGGCAGCGGACCAGGTTCGCGGGTTGCCGCACCTTCGCCACCTTTGTGCGGCATGGCGATCCACCCGCAGACGTCCCCGAACCGTTCCCAAAGCCGTATCAGGCGCCTGCTGCGCAAGCTGCGCAGCAAGTACCGCCTGGTGCTGATCGACGAGCGCACGTTCGGTGAGCGCTTCAGCGTGCGCCTGAACCGGCTCAATGTGCTGCTCCTGGCGTTCGCGGCGTTCACCGTGCACGGAACGTTGGTAACGGTGCTTATCGTATTCACCCCCCTGAAGCGCTACATCCCGGGGTACTCCGACCAGGAGACCAAGCGCAACGCCTATCGCAGCACCTTGCTGGCCGATTCGCTGGAACAGCGTGTGCGCGAGCAGGAGGTTTACCTCGCGAACCTGCAACGTGTGCTCCGGGGCGAGATCGCGGCGGATAGCGCCAACCTGTTCGCGCCTGTCGCCAGCGAGCCGTTGCCTGCGGACCTGCAGCCCGGGGGGATGGACAGCCTGTTGCGGGAACGCGTTGCACGTGAGGAGGCATACGCCCTTGTGGTGGGTGGCGGTGGCGAGGCGCGCGACCTGGCCGGTATGATCCTGTTCCCGCCCCTGCGCGGTATCGTCACCGCCCGCCACGACCGGGCCAAGGGCCACTATGGAGTGGACGTGGTCGCCAAGGCGGATGCCGCAGTGAAGGCCTGCCTGGAGGGGACGGTGCTTTCAGCGGCATGGACCACCGATGGCGGCCATGTGCTACACATCCAGCACCGGAATGACCTGGTGAGCGTCTACATGCACAACAGCGTGCTGCTGCGCAAGGCCGGCGACAAGGTGCGTGCCGGCGAGGCCATCGCCATCGTGGGCGACAGCGGTGAGCTATCCAGTGGCCCCCACCTTCATTTCGAGCTCTGGCAAAAGGGCGAGCCCATTGACCCGGAGGCCTACATGGTGTTCGAGTAGTGCTCGTTGCTTGAACGTTGAAGGTCGGTGAGGTGGAGGGTTGAATGCCATGTACGATCGATCGCGCCAACGCCCAACCCCATCCATCGCCCACACCCGCCAACCTGCATCCCCGCATGTCCATCAAAGCCACCCTTGCGAAGCCCCTTGCGCGGTATGTGACCGATGGCGTCATGCGCCGTGCGCTGGACCCGGTGGCCACCCAGCAGGCTGTGCTGCGTGACCTGGTGCGCTTCGGCGGGGATACCGCCTTTGGGCGTGAGCACCGCATCCATGAGGTGCGCGATCACGCCGGACTGCAGCAGGCCGTTCCCCTGCGGGACTATGAAGGCTTCCGTCCCTATGTGGAGCGCATCCTGTTCGGCGAGGAGGACGTGCTGTGGCCCGGGCGGCCGCTGTACCTGTGCAAGACCAGCGGCACCACCAGTGGCGCCAAATACATCCCCATCACGCGCGAGAGTCTGCCGAACCACATCGGCAGCGCCCGTCGCGCCTTGCTCGCATATATCGCCCACACCGGCCGCGCCGAATTCGTGGACGGGAAGATGATCTTCCTCCAGGGCAGCCCCGTGCTGGACCGTTCGCGCGCCATCCCCACCGGTCGCCTCAGTGGCATCGTGGCCAACCACGTGCCGGCTTACCTGTTGCGCAACCGCATGCCCTCGTTCGCCATCAACAGCATCCCCGACTGGGAGACCAAGGTGGAGGCCATCGTGGGGGAGACCATG
>CAZLGY010000106.1:0-8664 GCA_964559165.1 uncultured Chryseobacterium sp. | reverse complement strand
TGGCGACGCACCTCCTTCACCATGTCCATGGCGGCCTTGCCCACCGCGCTGATGGCGAGGCTGCTGAAGAAGAAGGGAATCATGCCACCGACGAACAACATGGCCAACACATCGGCCTTGTAGATGTCGATACCCGTGATGCCGGACATTCCCACGTATGCTGCGAAGAGCGCCAGTGCGGTGAGCGCTGCGGAAGCGATGGCGAAGCCCTTGCCCGTAGCCGCGGTCGTATTACCCACGGCGTCCAGGTTGTCCGTTCGCTCACGTACCTCTTTCGGCAGGCCGCTCATCTCAGCGATACCACCGGCGTTGTCGGCGATCGGACCGAAGGCGTCGATGGCGAGCTGCATGGCGGTGGTGGCCATCATGCCTGCTGCCGCGATCGCCACACCGTACATGCCAGCGAGGGCGAAAGAGCCCCAGATACCGGCGGCGAGGATGAGGATCGGCAGCACGGTGCTCTCCATGCCCATGGCGAGACCACCGATCACGTTGGTGCCGTGGCCCGTACCGCTCTTGCGCACGATGCTCAGCACCGGCCGGCGGCCCATGCTGGTGTAGTATTCGGTGACCATGCTCATGAGCGTGCCGACCACCAGGCCGAGCATGATGGCCCAGAACACGTTCATGCTGGTGATCTCGGTGGAGACACCATTCCGCACGAACTGCATCGTTTCCGGAAGCATCCATTGGATCAGCGGATAGCTGGTGATCGCCACCATGATCATGGAGCCCCAGTTGCCCTTGTTCAAGGCTGCCATCACGCTGTCGTCATCCTTGTTGATCTTCACGAAGAAGGTGCCGACGATGCTGAACAGCACGCCCAGACCGGCGATCACCATCGGGAGCAGGATGGGCGCCATGCCACCGAAGTTGTCGGCGCTCACCACTTCACGACCGAGCACCATGGTGGCAAGCATCGTGGCCACGTAGCTGCCGAAGAGGTCGGCACCCATGCCGGCCACATCACCCACGTTGTCGCCCACGTTGTCGGCGATCGTAGCGGGATTGCGGGCATCATCCTCGGGGATCCCGGCTTCCACCTTCCCTACGAGGTCGGCGCCCACATCGGCGGCCTTGGTGTAGATGCCACCACCCACACGGGCGAAAAGCGCGATGGACTCAGCACCGAGGCTGAAACCAGCGAGCACCTCAAGGCACTGCATCATGCTGTCCCCGTTCACCATGCCATCGGTCACGTACATCTTCAAGAACACGATGAAAAGCGTGCTGAGACCAAGCACGGCGAGGCCCGCAACTCCAAGGCCCATCACCGTGCCACCGGTGAAGCTCACCTGCAACCCCTTGGCCAGGCTGGTCCGTGCGGCCTGCGTGGTGCGCACGTTGGCCTTGGTGGCGATGCTCATGCCGATCCACCCGGCGAATGCACTGAAGAACGCACCGATCAGGAAGGCAATGGCGATGACCCAATCGGTGTGTGCAGCCACGCCTTCGAGCTCAGCGCTCCAGGCGAGCAGCACGGCGGCGACGCCGGCGAACACGCCGAGCACCTTCCATTCGGCTTTCAGGAAGGCGCTGGCGCCGCGGGCGATGTAGCCGGCCAGCTCCTGCATGTTGGCATCGCCGGCATCCTGTTTGTTCACCCACATGGCCTTGGCCACCATCACCACCAGGCCCACCAGGCCCATCAGGGGGATGTAGTACATCAGTTCACTTCCCATCTCAGTTCGGTGTAGCGTATGTTAACGTCCTGTTCTTCAGGTTAAATAGCATGCAGCACAAGCTGCAAGGGGCGCAAAAATAGGGGAATGGCCGGAACAGCGATGCCCAAGCAATGGGTTCACCTGCCCCTGAGGGTCACTTCACCATGTACAGGGCCTCCTTCGCGGCACGCACCACCCCCTCCACGCTGGGCAGGCTGGCGTCTATCAGCGTCGGGGTGAACGGCAGGGGCGTGTCGGCCTGGCACACCCGAAGTACGGGCGCGTCGAGGTGGTTGAACGCGTCCTTCTGAACACGGAAGGCCACTTCACTGGCCACGCTGCCGAAGGGCCAGTTCTCGTCCACGACCACCAACCGGTTGGTCTTCATCACGCTGCGGATGATGGTGGCATTGTCCAACGGGCGGATCGTGCGCAGATCGATCACCTCGGCGCTGATCCCCTCCCTGGCCAGCACATCGGCTGCGGCCAGCACCACTTTCATCATCTTGTTGAAGGAGACGAGGGTGATGTCGGTGCCTTCGCGCTTGACATCGGCCACACCGATAGGCAGCAGGTATTCGCCATCGGGGATCTCGCCCTTGTCGCCGTACATGCGTTCGCTCTCCATGAAGAGCACCGGGTCGTTGTCGCGGATGGCGGCCTTCAGCAAGCCCTTGGCGTCGTAGGGGTTGCTGGGGCTGATCACCTTGAGGCCGGGGATGTTGGCGTACATGGCCTCGAAGCTCTGGCTGTGGGTGGCGGCCAGCTGTCCTGCGCTTCCATTGCCGCCGCGGAACACGATGGGTACATGATACTGCCCTCCGCTCATCTGCAGCATCTTGGCCGCATGGTTGATGATCTGGTCGGCCGCGAGGATCGCGAAGTTCCAGGTCATGAACTCCACGATGGGGCGCAGACCGTTCATGGCCGCTCCCACCGCTATGGCGCTGAAGCCCAGTTCGGCGATGGGGGTGTCGATGACCCGCTTTTCGCCGAACTCCGCCAGCATGCCCTTGCTCACCTTGTAGGCGCCATCGTATTCGGCCACCTCCTCGCCCATCAGGAACACGCCGGGGTCACGGCGCATCTCTTCGCTCATCGCCTCATTGAGGGCCTCCCGCATCTGGACTGTACGCATGGTATGCTGCTTGGAGGGCGCGAAGTTAGCGGCCCCGAGGCTCCCATGCACCGCCTTCCACCGAGCCGATCCCCACATCGGTCGCACACCCTAATTTTGCCGTCCGGAAAGAAGGGGCGCGACCGCGAACAAGCGGCTTCCTTCGCCGTTCATCCGAGACCATGAAGATCCTCGTCCTACTCAGTCAGGTGCCCGACACCACGGCGCGCATCGCCTTTGCGAACGATAATACGCAATACGACGGCAATGGGGTCACTTTCATCGTGAACCCTTACGACGAGTGGTATGCTCTGGTGCGCGCCCTCGAACTCAAGGAAGCCGCCGGTTCCGGCAGCGTGACCACCATCACCGTTGGCGGTGCGGACACCGAAGCCACCATCCGCAAGGGACTGGCCATCGGCGCCGATGATGCCGTACGGGTGGACGCCCAGCCAACCGACGCGCTGCAGGTGGCGGAGCTCGTGGCGGCGTATGCGAAGGACAAAGGCTTCGATCTGGTGCTGGCCGGCAAGGAGACCATTGACCACAACGGAGGACAGGTGGGCGCCATGGTGGCCGAACTGCTCGACATGCCGTTCGTGCCCCTGGCCAGCAAGCTGGATGTGAACGGGACCACCGCCACCGTGGAACGCGATGTGCCCGGAGGTGTGGAGGTGATGGAAGTGGGGCTGCCGGTGGTGCTGGGCGCCGCCAAGGGCATGGCCGAGCAACGCATCCCCAACATGCGCGGCATCATGGCCGCCCGCACCAAGCCGCTGACCGTGGTGCCTGCCACACCGGTGAGCGACGCGGCCAGGACCGTCAAGTTCGAGCTGCCACCGGCCAAGGGGTCGGTGAGGATGATCCCCGCCGAGGAAGCCGGCAAACTGATCGAGCTGTTGCACACGGAGGCAAAAGTCATTTGATCTTGAAGGTTGGAGGTCGACCGGGTTGAGCATCCCCTGCCAAGCCGGACCACCGACCTGCCACCCCTCAGCGCACAACCCAGAACCCACCGACCGAAATGAGCACCATCGTATTCATCGACACCCGCGGCGAGAAACTCCCCAAGGCGGCGCAGGAGGCCGTGACCTATGCCAGCCAGCTTGCCGGCGGACCGGTAACCGCCATCACCTTTGGAACCGCACAGGGGCTGGAAAGCCTCGGCGCACAAGGTGCCGGCAAGGTGATCGTGGCCCGCCATGTCAACGTGCTGGACAGCCAGCAGCTGACCCGCCTGGTCGTGGATGTGGCCACCAGGGAGAATGCACATACCATCGTGTGTGTGAGCGACACCACCGGGAAGGCCGTGGCGCCCCGGGTGGCCGCACGCCTCAAGGCGGGCCACGTGGCCGGGGTCACCGGCATGCCGAACGGCGACCTCTTCAGCCGCAACGTGTTCAGCGGCAAGGCACGCGCACACGTGCAGGTGACCAGCGCCGTGAAGGTGCTGAGCCTGATGCCCAACAGCGTCGCCATCGCCAACAATGGCGGCACGGCAGCGGTGGAAGAGTACACCGGCGACCTGGGTGCCGGGCGCGTCACGGTGAAGGAACTGCGCAAGGCCGGCAGCGGGATCCCCCTGCCCGAGGCTGAACTGGTGGTGAGCGCCGGCCGTGGCATGAAGGGCCCCGAGCATTGGGCACCTGTGGAGGAGCTGGCCACCCTGCTGGGTGCCGCCACCGCCTGCAGCCGTCCGGTGGCCGACATGCATTGGCGTCCACACCACGAGCACGTGGGCCAGACCGGCGTGGCCATCCGCCCCAACCTGTACATCGCCATCGGTATCAGCGGTGCCATCCAGCACCTGGCCGGCGTCAACCAGAGCAAAGTGATCTGCGTGATCAACAAGGATCCCGAAGCGCCCTTCTTCAAGGCTGCGGACTATGGGATCGTGGGCGATGCCTTCGAGGTGCTGCCCAGGTTGATCGATGCTGCGAAGAAATTGAATGCAGAGCGGTAGTGCTGGTGGAGTTGGGCGGTGATGGGACCGGGGAGTTTTCCCGGCATGCAGGATATCATCCCCCGCATCATCAACATTCAACGCCCAAGCCCGGTAACAACTTATCTTCACGGCCCGTCCTCAGGTTGCATGGAGAAAGTCGAACTGCGTTTCCTACGCATCACCTACAGCCACACCCACGCCGGTGCCTATGCCCTGATCCTGTCGGAGCTGGAGGGTGACAGGCGATTGCCGATCATCATCGGAGGGGTCGAGGCACAGGCCATCGCCATCCAGGTGGAGAACATCAAGCCCGCCAGACCGCTCACCCACGACCTCTTCAAGCATGTGGCCGACACCCTTGGCTTCACCGTGAAGGAGGTCATCATCAACGACCTGGTGGAGGGTATTTTCCATGCCAAGCTGGTGGTGGAACAGAACGGCCTGGAGGTGGAGATCGACGCACGCAGCAGCGATGCCATCGCACTTGCCCTGCGGTTCGACTGCCCGGTGTACACCTACGAGTTCATCCTGAGCGCCGCAGGGCTGAAGGTGGAGGAAGGCGATGAGGAGAAGGGTGTTGAGCACAAGGGCGAAGGGCGCGGGGAGAAACGGCCGGCCTCCTTGGAGGAGCTGCAGGAGCAGCTGAACGAAGCGCTCCACGATGAGGACTACGAGCGCGCATCGAAGATCCGTGATGAGATCAAGCGCCGCGAGGGTAGCAACTGAACCCACCGGGTTGCGGAAGAGCATCCATTCCGCCATCTTCGCCGGACCGACCCATTCGCACATGCACAGCAGCCTTCCGCGCACTGCTACGATCCTTGCCCTGTTGATCCCCATGGCCGCCCTGGCACAGGGTGGACCGGCGGCCCTCACAGGTCCATCCACCATGAGCCTGCTCCGTGGCATCCTGGGCATGGCAGCGCTGATCGGCATCGCCTGGGGCTTCAGCGCCGAACGCCGTCAGGTGGATTGGAAGGTGGTGGGCATCGGACTGGCGTTCCAATTGGCGCTCGCGTTGTTGATCCTTTATGTGCCCCCTGTGCAGGTTGCCTTCGAAGTGGTGGGCAAGCTCTTCGTGAAGGTGCTCGACTTCACACGCATCGGCAGCGAGTTCCTCTTCCGCGACCTGATGAACGTGGAGAGCGCGGGCTTCATCTTCGCCCTGCAGATCCTCCCGACGATCATCTTCTTCAGCGCACTCACCAGTGTGCTCTTCTACCTCGGCATCATCCAAAAGGTGGTCTACGCGCTGGCCTGGGCGCTCAACCGCACCATGCGCCTTAGTGGCGCCGAGAGCCTCAGCACGGCGGGCAACATCTTCCTGGGGCAGACCGAAGCGCCGCTGATGGTGAAGGCCTACCTGGACAAAATGAACCGCTCTGAGATCTTCCTGGTGATGACCGCAGGCATGGCCACCGTGGCTGGCGGTGTGCTCGCGGCCTATGTGGGCTTCCTGGGCGGCGACGACCCCGTGCAACGCCTCTTTTTCGCCAAGCACCTGCTCACCGCCAGTGTGATGGCGGCACCTGGTGCCGTGATCGTCGCCAAGATCCTCTTCCCGCAGACAGAACCCATCGAGCAGAAGCTTGAAGTGAGCATGGACCAGGTGGGAACGAACTTCCTGGATGCCATGAGCAACGGCACCAGTGAAGGCCTGAAGCTGGCGGCCAACGTAGGTGCCATGCTGCTGGTGTTCTTCGCCTTCATCGCCATGGCCAACTACGCCTTCATCAAGGTGGGCGACCTGCTCGGCATCAATGGCTGGGTCGCATCGGTATCCAACGGCAACTTCCAGGCATTGTCGCTGGAATTCCTGCTGGGCTACCTGTTCGCCCCGCTCATGTGGCTCATCGGGGTGGCCACGGAGGACATCACCCTGACCGGCCGGTTGGTGGGCGAGAAGATCATCGCCAGCGAGTTCGTGGGCTACGAGAGCCTCGCGAGCATGAAGAGTGCCGGCTTGTTCGCACAGCAGCGCAGCATCGTAATGGCCACATACATGCTTTGCGGCTTCGCCAATTTCGCCAGCATCGGCATCCAGATCGGAGGTATCGGCTCGCTGGCGCCCAGCCGCCGTGCATGGCTCAGTGAGTTCGGGTTCCGCGCCTTGCTCGGGGGAACGCTGGCCTCATTGTTGAGCGCCACGATCATCGGCATGCTCGTGTAAGGGTGGTCCGGTTCTTCCGAACCGCTGTTGATCACTTCACCGGGCGCCACGGAACACGCCCTTCCCTGCGGCCTACTTTTGGCCGCGCATGGCCGGTTCGCGCTACGACATCATCACCGCCAAGGCGGTGGCCCATCTCTCGGCACTGCTCGAGCGGCTGCGGGTTTGGCTGATGCAGAGCCGTGCCCGGGACCTGGTGCTCATGGCCCTGCCGTACCAGATCTCGGCCGTCCTAACTGCGCTTGTGGCGGTCGGTTATGCCAGGCTGTTCCACCTGATGGAGGATGCGAACCTGGCCATCCTGAGCCATGACCGGCGGCTCATCTTCCTCACCGCACCCATCAGCTTCCTGGTGGCGTGGGGGCTGGTACGCCGGCTCGCACCCATGGCCGGTGGCAGTGGCATCCCCCAGTTGATGGCCGCCATCGAAGTGGCCACGGAGAAGAAGAACGATCGTTCCTGGCGCTTCCTCAACGTACGCATCATCCTGGTGAAGATCGCCAGCAGCCTCACCATGGTGGTGGGAGGCGGTGCCATCGGGCGCGAAGGTCCCACCCTGCAGATCGCCGGCAGCATCTACCGCACCGTGCACAAGTTGCTTCCCCCCTTCTGGCCGCGCGTGAACCGCCAGATCATGCTGGTGACCGGCGGTGCGGCCGGGCTCAGCGCGGCCTTCAACACCCCCCTTGGCGGCATCGTCTTCGCCGTGGAGGAGCTCACCAAGACGCATATGGCGCAGTTCCGCACGGCCGTGCTCACCGCGGTGATCCTGAGCGGCATGACGGCGCAGTCATTGCTGGGGCCGTACCTGATGCTGGGCTACCCCAAGCTGGAGCCCGCCACGATCTCCTTCATGTACAAGATCCTCCTCATCGCCGGTATCTGCGGCGCCGCGGGCGCGATCTTCTGCCGCGTCCTGTTGGCCGTCGACAGGCTGCGCCGCTCGTTCACCGGTTGGACCGGCCAGGCCGGCTTCGCGCTGGGCTGTGCGTTGCTCTTTGCCGGCACCGTGTACCTGCTGGGTCCCATGGCCATCGGTTCCGGGAACGCGTTGCTGCAGAATTACCTGTTCGCCAACGAGGTGGATGCCACTGCGGGCAACGTGGGCGCACGGTTGCTGGGTCCGCTCTTCTCCTTCAGCGCGGGTGGTGCGGGTGGCATCTTCGCGCCATCACTGGCTGCCGGCGCCTCCATCGGCGGCTGGATCGCACCGCTCTTCGAACCCAGCCGGGGCCAGTTCAACCTCTTGGTGCTGGCCGGCATGACGGCCTTCCTCACCGGGGTCACCCGTTCGCCCTTCACCAGCGCCATCCTTGTGCTGGAGATGACCGACCGCCACAGCGCCATCTTCCAACTGATGTATGCCGCCATGGTGGGCTACCTCATCTCCTTCGCCATCGACCGCAAGAGCTACTATGAACGGATGAAGGAGCGCCTGCTGCGCGCCATACCGGACTGGAAGCCTGAACCGCAGGCCGAGGAGAAGCCGGTATAGTGGAGTTGGTCACGGTGCGCCGGTCACATCGGCGGCACCCGCCACCCAGTGCACGACATCCCCGTACGCGGTACCTTCGCACTTGTCATGCAGCAATACCACGACCTACTCCGACGCATCCTTCAGGAAGGGGCCCAGAAGCACGACCGCACCGGGACAGGTACCATCAGTTGTTTCGGCCACCAGATGCGGTTCGACCTCGGCGCGGGCTTCCCCTTGGTGACCACCAAGAAGCTGCACGTGCAGAGCATCAGCCAAGAACTACCCTAGGTC
>CAZLGY010000105.1:0-8789 GCA_964559165.1 uncultured Chryseobacterium sp. | reverse complement strand
GTATCACGTTGCGGTCGATGGGGAAGGGGTAGGCCATGTCGCCGGGGGTTCCGGCGCGTTCGTTCTCCATCTGGCGCACCGCCTTCATCCCTGTGCCCGTCACGCTCTGGTAGGTGGAGACGATGACACGTTGCACGCCGAACGCTGCATGCAACGGCGCCAGGGCCAGCACCAGCTGGATGGTGCTGCAGTTGGGGTTGGCGATGATCCGGTCATCGGCGGTGAGCACGTCCCCGTTGATCTCCGGCACCACCAGCTTCTTGTCGGGGAACATGCGCCAGGCGCTGCTGTTGTCCACCACGGTGCAGCCCACCTCGGCGAACCGCGGTGCCCACTCCAGTGAGGTGGCCCCCCCCGCGGAGAAGAGCGCCAGCTGTGGACGGGCTGCGATGGCGGCCTGCATGCCCACCACCGGCACCTGGCCACCGGCGAACGGCACCAGGGTGCCCACATTGCGCTCGGTGGCCACGGGCAGCAGCTCGTCCACCGGGAAACGGCGCTCCTCGAGCACCTTCAGCATCACTCCACCGACCATGCCGGTGGCACCGACGACCGCGACTTTCATGGTTCCTGCGGCGAATGTCGCCGCCCGGCGAATGTACTACCTTGGCTCGCTGCCGATCCCGTCCGTGAACATGTCGTTACGAGCCCCATTCCTTGCGCTGGCGGTGTTCCCTGCAACGCTGCTGTGCGCCCAGTTCCAGGACGATTTCGGCGATGGCGACCTCACCAACGGTCCCGTGTGGGAGGGGGATGCGTCGGTGTTCATCGTGAACAGCAGCGGGCAGTTGCAACTGAACAATACGGTGGCCGCCACCAGCCAGTTGCGCAGTGCCAACGCCATGGCCACCCTCAACGACATGGAATGGCGGATCCGGGTGAAACAGTCGTTCGCGCCCAGCAGCAGCAACTTCGGCCGTGTTTACCTGGTGAGCGATCAGCCAGACCTTGCCGGTCCGCTGAACGGCTACTACCTGCAGTTCGGGGAGGTTGGAGGCATGGATGCCATAGAACTGTTCCAGCAGACAGGCACCAGCAGCACCTCTGTTTGTCGAGGTGCGGAAAGCGCCATAGCAGCCAACTTCGATGTGGGGGTCCAGGTGAAGCGCGATGCCACCGGCACCTGGCAGCTGCTGGTGGACCCCGGCGGCGGCACCAACTATGTGCTGCAAGCCACGGGCGTGGGAACCGCGCACACCAGCAGCGCCTACATCGGCGTGCGCTGCACCTACACGGTGAGCAACGCGGACAAGTTCTTCTACGACGACATCTATGCGGGTCCCGCCATCGTGGACCTGACGCCCCCCGCCCTTGTCAGTGCAACGGCACTATCGGCGGAGGTGGTGGAGCTGGTGTTCACTGAGGCGATGGACGCGGCCACGGCGGAGGTGCCGGGCAACTACACCATCAGCCCATCCATCGGCATCAGCGCCGCGGTCCGCAGCGGAACTGATGCAGCGCGGGTGACCCTGTCGCTGGCAACACCCCTGACCAGCGGGAACAGCTATTCCGTGACCGTGAGCGGAGTGCAGGACCTGGCGGGGAACACACTGGTCGGTGGCACGGTGGACCTCACCTATTCCGTGCCTGCATCAGCGGGGTCGCGCAGCGTGGTCATCAATGAGCTCATGGCCGATCCCACCCCGACCGTGGGTCTGCCGGACGTGGAGTTCCTGGAGCTCTACAATCCCACAGCGGACCAGACCTTCGACCTGGCCGGTTGGACCTTCAGCGATGGCGGTACCCCGGTGACCTTTCCCAGCTATGTGCTGGGGCCGGGCGCTTACGTGCTGGTGGTGACGCAGGCCAACCTCGGCCTCTTTCCCACGGTGACCAACAAGCTCGGCATGAGCAGCCTGCCCGCATTGAACAACGACGGCGACGCACTGAGCCTGCGCAGCAGCGACGGCACGCTCATCGATGCGGTCACCTACGCGCTCAGCTGGTACCAGGATGCGGTGAAGGATGACGGTGGATGGAGCCTTGAGCAGGTCGACCCCTCCAGACCCTGCAGTGGCGCCAGCAACTGGCGCGCATCCAACGCATCCGTGGGGGGCACCCCAGGGCTCCAGAACAGTGTCTATGCGGTGGTACCCGATGTGACCCCCCCCGCCTTCACCACCGTGCTCGTGCCCTCCACCACCAGCCTGGTGCTTCGGTTCAGCGAGCCCATGGACGCGGCCAGCATCGCCAACGGCAGCTACACCATCACACCGGCAATGGCTGTACAAAGCGCCGTGGCCACAGGCAGCGATGTGGCCACCCTGCTGCTGGATGCGGAACTGGAGGTGGGGGTGCTCTACACCATCAGCGTGAGCGGGCTGCGCGATTGTCCCGGCAACCTCATCGCAGCGGGCAGCAGTCGCTCGTTCGCGCTTCCCGAAGCCGCAGCTGCGGGTGATGTGGTCATCAACGAAGTGCTTTACGATCCTTTCGTGGAGGGCACCGACTTCGTGGAGCTTTACAACCGCTCGGAGAGGACGCTCAGCCTGGCGGGCTGGCAGCTGGCGAACGAGAGCAACGGTGTCATCGGCACCACCCTTCCCATCGCATCGGACATGCTGCTGCTGCCCGGTGAGTTCGCGCTGATCACCGCCGACCTGGCCGCCACCTTGCGCTTCTATCCACAGACACGCACCGACCGGGTGGCCGTGAGCAGCATGCCTGGCTACAACAACGGCGAAGGCACCGTGCTCCTGTTATCGCCCGGGGGCGATACCCTGGACCTCTTCCGGTATTCGGACGACCTGCACTTTGGACTGATCAACCAACCGGAGGGCTACACCCTGGAGCGCGTGGATCCCGATCGCCCGGCGGACGATGCCACCAACTGGCAGACCGCTGCCGAACAAGCCGGCAAGGCCACGCCGGGGTTCCGCAATTCGCAATTCGCTGAGGCACCTGCACCAACAGGGGAGCTTACCATCGAACCCGCCATCTTCAGTCCCGACAACGACGGTTTCCAGGACCTCCTCACCATCGGTTACCGGTTTGACCAGCCGGGGTTCGTGGGCAGCATCACCATCTTCGACATCGCGGGCCGCGCCGTACGGGCACTCGTTAAAAGCCAGTTGCTGGGGGTGGAGGGCGCGTACAGTTGGGACGGCCTTACTGACGAGGGCAGCAAGGCGCGGATGGGGGCCTACATCGTGGTGCTGGAGGTGTTCGACCTGGGGGGCAACGTGGAGACCTTCCGACGTACGGTGACCCTCGCGCACCGGCTTGAATGAGGACCGCGAACTACATCGCCGGCACCTGGCACGCGAGGGGCGATGAGGTGCACCCTGTACGCGACCCCTACACCGGGGAGCTCCTGGCCGGGATCCGGTTGGCTGATGCATCCGCTCTGGAAAAGGCGATCTCCGCCGCCGTTGCGGCGCGTCCGCTGCTGGATGGGCTGGGGGCCACTGAACGCGCGGATGGCCTGCATCGGTTGGCCCTTGCCATTGAACACCGCGGTGAGGAGTTCGCGCAGCTCATCCGCCGCGAGGTTGGCAAGCCCATCACGGATGCGCGCACCGAAGTGGCGCGTGCCGCCACGACCGTGCGCCTGGCGGCGGCCGAGGCCCGGCGGCTGCACGACACAGAGATCGATGTGAACCATGGTGCGGGGATCGGCCGGCGGGCCTGGGTGCGCAGGGTGCCCGTGGGTGTGGTCGCTGCCATCACACCGTTCAATTTCCCCCTGAACCTGGTGCTGCACAAGGTGGCGCCGGCCCTTGCAATGGGCTGTCCCGTGGTGTTGAAGCCCGCGCCACAGGCCCCCTTGACCGCTTTGCTGCTGGCCGAGCTGATCGATGACCTGCGGTTCCCGGCGGGCAGCTTCAGTGCGGTGGTATGCACCAATGCGTTGGCGGAGCATCTGGTGCGTGATGAACGGGTGGCCCTGCTCAGCTTCACCGGCAGCGATGCGGTGGGCTGGCACCTCAAGTCCATCAGCGGCCGCAAGCACGTGGCATTGGAGCTGGGTGGCAATGCCGCGGTTATCATTGATGATGCCCCGGACCTCGAGCACGTGGCGGCGACCGTGGCGCAGGGGGCCTTCGCCTATGGGGGGCAGACGTGCATCAGCACCCAGCGCATCCTTGTGCTGGAGCCGCATTTCGGCACCTTCCGTGACGCGCTCGTACACGCCACACAGCAGATCGTCAGCGGTGATCCCGCCAGGGAGGATGTGGTCAATGGACCGCTCATCGATGAACACCAGTGCGCCCGGGTCGCACGGTGGGTGGAAGAGGCCAGGCAGGGCGGCGCCAGCGTGCTCTGTGGCGGCCATGTGCTTGACCATCCACACAATGTGTACGCGCCCACCCTGCTCACCGGCACCCTGCCCGCCATGCGGATCAATGCGGAGGAGGTCTTCGGCCCGGTGGCCACCGTGGAGCCTGTGAGCGACATCGATGCTGCCATCCGGCTGGTGAACGCCTCCCGTTACGGTCTTCAGGCGGGGCTTTTCAGCACGAATGAAGACCACATCCAGCGGGCCTTCGCAGAGCTTGAGGTGGGCGGGCTCATCATCAACGGGGTGCCCGGATTGCGGGTGGATGGCATGCCCTATGGCGGTGTAAAGGACAGCGGTCTCGGTCGGGAGGGACCGCGGTACGCCATGGAGGGTATGAGCGTACTGCGGGTGTTGGTGCGATGATCCGCTGACCGCTGCTATTGTCTTTTGAAGGTCAAGTGCTTAGCTTGCCGATCCTTTTCCGTCAGGCACCGCCCGCGCCACCGGAACAACACAGACCCATGGCCCCGACCGTACGCTCGTTCAAGACACCGCTCACCATTGGCCTCATGGCAGGGGTGGTGGGCCTTTCCGCCTTCAATGCCCTTGGGGTGAAGGAGCGACCAGTTCCCGTTGCCGGTGCCAAGAGCGCAGTGCCCACATCGGACTTCACCAACTTCGAGTCGGCACATGTGCACCCCCTGGAGCTGACCCCAGATGGCACCTTGCTGCTGGCAGTGAACACGGGGAATAACAGCCTGGAGGTCTTCCTGGTGACGCCGGCCGGCCTGGCGCACGCCAAGAGCATCCCGGTGGGGCTGGAACCGGTGAGCGTGCGCGCCCGCAACAACAACGAGGCGTGGGTGGTGTGCCAGGTGAGCGATGAGGTGAGCGTGGTTGACCTGACCCTGGGAGCCACGGTGCGCAGCGTGCTCACCGAGAACGAACCTGCGGATGTGGTATTTGCCGGATCGCCGCAGAAAGCCTTTGTGAGCTGTGCAGAGCAGGAGCTGGTACAGGTGTTCGATCCAGCGAACCCTGCCACGGCGCCCACCGTGGTGCTATTGAAAGGTGAGCAGCCCCGTGCCCTGGCGGTGAGCCCCGACGGAAGCACGGTGTATTGTGCCTTTTTCGAGAGCGGCAACCAGACCACGGTGATACCCGGCAATGCGTTCCACGCTGGTGGTTTCTGCTCGGTACAGACCGGCGCCTGCACTACGGTGCCCAGCGATGTGACCAACCCTGCCGGTCCTTACGGCGGCGTGGTGCCCGTTCCCAATGCCGGCAGCGGCTTCAACCCCCCGATGAACCCGAACAATCCTGCCATGGATGCAAACCACAGCCTGGTGGTGCGGAAGAACGCCGCCGGCCAGTGGATGGACGACAACGGTGGCAATTGGACGAACATCGTCACCGGAGGTCTTCCGGGCACTGCGCGCGTCGCGGGATGGGACATGCCCGACCGCGACGTGGCGATGATCAATGCCAACAACCCTTCCACCGCCGGGGTCACCTACAAGCAGCGCCTGGGCAACATCCTCATGGCGATGTCGGTGCATCCCACGAGCGGTGAGGTCTACGTGGTGGGGACCGATGCCACGAACGAGGTGCGTTTCGAGCCCAACCTGCGCGGCAAATTCCTGCGCGTGAACGTATCGCGTTTCGCACCCGCCGGAAGCCCGGTCATCACCGACCTCAACCCGCACATCAACTATGGCACGCACACTTCTCCGCCGGTGCTGCGCAAGCAGTCGGTGGGTGACCCCCGTGGCATCGTTTGGAAAGCCGACGGAAGCAAGGCCTACGTCACGGGCATGGGCAGCAACAACGTCATCACCATCACACCCACCGGAACACGAACGGCACCCGAGCCCATTGCGGTGGGGGAGGGTCCCACGGGCATCGTGCTGGACGAGGTGAACGGCCGGGCTTACGTGCTTAACAAGTTCAGTGCATCGGTATCCACCATCGACCTTGGAAGCGATGAGGAAGTCGCGCGCACGGGCTTCTTCGACCCCACACCGGAGATCATCCGCAAGGGACGCAGGCATCTCTACGATACCCATGCGGGCAGCGGCCACGGGCACATCAGTTGCGGGTCGTGCCATGTGGACGGCCGTTGGGACCGTCTGGCCTGGGACCTGGGGAACCCCGCCGGAGACCCTGTCACTGTGAACGACCCCTCGGGCAACAAGACCTTCCACCCGATGAAGGGGTTGAAGACCACCCAGTTCCTCATCGATATCATCGGGCGCGGGACGGGCAAGTTGCATTGGCGCGGCGACAAGGGAAGTTTCCATGATTTCGCAGGCGCTTTCGAGGATCTGCAGGGGACCGACGCACCGCTCGATCCAGCAGGCATGCAGGAGTTCTCCGACTTCCTCAACGCCACCTGGTTCGTGCCCAATCCCTACCGCACCATCCGTCCGGACAGTTCGGTGGCGGCGACCGTGGAGCGCATGCCCGGCCGCGTGCGCCTGACCGGCACCAGTTTCCAGACCGTGCCCGCAGCCGGGGTGCGGCTCTTCGTGGCAGTGAACATCAACTGCTCCCACTGCCACCAGACAGGCAGCGGCCGGGGACACCTTCCGGGCAACGGCAGCAATGTGAGCGCGGGCCAGGTGAACATGACCCTCAACACCAACATGGTGCCTGACCTGCGCACCGTTTACCGCAAGAACGGCTTCTTCTACAACACCACCGAATGCACCAGTGGCTTCGGCCTCATGGCCGATGGTGTGATGGAGTCGCGTTTCAACAACCCCGGTGTGAGCGGGCACTACTTCGGCGATTACGAGCCTGAACTGCTCAGTTGGAGCGGTGGCATCACCCAGGTGAACAGTCCCCAAAGCCACCAGTTCAACCTGGTACATCCTGTGCATGACGCGCTACCGGCCGTTGGCATGCGGATGACCATCAACGGCAGTGTGGGTAGCGTGGGCCGCGTGAACAGCATGAAGACCTTCATGGTCGAGAAGTACCCTGCAGACTATGCACTGGTGGTGAAGGGCCGGTACAATGGGGAGTTGCGCGGCTTCTATTACATCGGCAGCAACACCTACCAGAGCGACCTCGCAGGGCAGACCGTTACCCACGCCCAATTGCTGGCGGCTGCGCAGGCCGGCTCGCCGCTCACATGGACCGTGGTGCACCCCAGCACCAAGATCCGCCATGGCGTGGACCGTGACAGCGATGGCATCTTCGACTACCAGGACGGCGATGCGGAGCTCGCGTTGAGCCTCTACCTGGAAGGCGCCTACACCGGCAGCGGCATGCGCACCGACCTGCGTGCTGCCGGCCTGCTGCCCGGCAACGACCCGTACGGCGATGGCCAGGGCGCGAAGCCCGAGCTGCTGGATCGGACCGGCAGCGGTGCTCCAGTGGACTGGGTGTGGTTGGAACTGCGCAGCGCAGCAGACCCTTCTGAAGTGGTCGACGGCCGTGCCTGCCTGGTGCTGGCCAACGGCGAGGTGGTGATGGCCGATGGCACTTCACCGGTGGTCTTTCCGCTGGCACCGCGCGGGAATTATCATGTGATGGCCACGCACCGCAACCACCTGGGCGTGATGACCGCAGCACCCTATGCCATGGGCCAGGGCGTGCTACGGCTTGATCTGCGCACGGGTGCCGTGGCCATGTACGGCACCGATGCGCAGCGTGATCTGGGCGGCGTGCGCGCCCTTTGGGCCGGAGATGTGAACGGGGATGGCGTGCTGCGCTACACCGGGGCTTCCAACGATCGCGACCCGATCCTGGCCCGCATCGGTGGCAGCGTGCCCACGGCCACTGCCGCTGGTTACTTCGGCGAGGATGTGGACCTCAACGGGATCGTTCGCTACACCGGTGCCGCCAATGACCGCGATCCGCTCCTGCAGAACATCGGCGGCAGTGTGCCCACCAACACCCGCGAGCAACAGTTGCCATAGCGGCAGGAGTTCACGCCGGCAGAGGTGACAGGGGCCGCCCTCCTGCGGAGCGGGAGCGCAAGGCTGTTCAGTCCTTTGACGCCTTCTCCAACTTGTCCAACCGCTCCACGATGCGGTCCAGGTTGCGGAAGTGTATGTAGCTCTTGCGGTACTTCTGCACCTCAAAGGCCGGGGAGCCCATGTAGGCCTCGCCCGCCTTGGTGTCCTTGCTGATGCCGCTTTGCGCAGCGATGATGGTGCCGTCGGCGATCTTCAGGTGGCCGATGATGCCCACCTGTCCGCTGAACATGCAGTTCTTCCCGATCCTGGTGGAACCCGCCACCACGCCGCCGGCCGCGTAGTAGGTGTTCTCCCCCACTTCCACGTTGTGCGCGATGTGGATGAGGTTGTCGAATTTGACACCCTTGCGCAGGATGGTGCTGCCCAAGGTGGCACGATCGATGGCGCAAATGGCACCGATCTCCACATCGTCCTCGATCACCACGTTACCGATCTGCGGGATCTTCTCGGCGGCGTTGGGCCCCGTGGCGAAGCGGAAGCCGTCGCTGCCGATCACCGTGCCGCGGTGGATGATGCAGTTGGCGCCGATCACACAGTCCGAGTAGATGGTGACGTTGGCGAAGACGGTGGTGTTGTCACCG